>CBDVCL010000263.1:0-4217 GCA_965372475.1 uncultured bacterium
GGTATACGGTAGACAGAAAACGGGGAATGCTTCGCCCGCAATTCCCCGTATACCGTACGGTCGCCGAGAAGCGACCGCAAGGGTTGCCTCCATCAACAATGAAAGAGCAACCCTTATAGTGTCTACCGTCTACCTCAGTCGCTTCACTGACCCGAGGCTATCTCCACGAAATCGCCTATCCGCTTCTCGTCCACCAACCCCTTCAAATTGAAGATTATCACCCCGTCCGATTCCCCGCCAAGGGCTGTTTCCATCGCTTCCCTGAATTCGTCCCGCGACAACTCCTCGGAGGTGGACATCGCCTGGATCACCGGCAAGACGCCCTTGCCGGTGATGCGAGCCACCTCTCCGGTGACCTCGCCGATCCAAGCCGGTTCCTTGTCGCACATCTGGTGATAGAGCATGGGCGAGAACACGTCAACATATTCGGCCAGCGCCTTCAAGTCCTGGGCCACGATCCGTTTCATAGCGCGATTGAAGTCGTTTTCCTGCCAGGGGATGCTGAAAAGGCCCAGCTCCATCTCCGGGCGCGCCTCGCCTATTACCTCCCTCACCCGGGCCACGAAAGAGGTGATAACCCGGCACTTGAAGTCCTCCCACATACCGGGGTACTCGGACAGGATCCAGTCAGCGACTCTGCCGGCATCGCTAAGGTTACTTGGCATCTTGATCTCGGCGTCCCCTTGGAACTTTATCAGGCACTCCTGGCAAAAACAGCTCTGGTAGAGATTCGGCTCCGTCCCCTCCCAGTGACAGGGATAACGGATGAAATCCAGCCAGATGCCGTCCACCTCGCCGCTATCCGCCAATTCCTTTATCTCGTGAAGCCGTATCCGGCGCAGCCAGTCCTGCCCGGGGCAGAGGGGCTTGTACCATTCCTCCGGCTTGACCCTCTTGCCGTCGTCAGCCACGGGCCGCCCGTCCGGCCTGGCGTCGTAGAACTTAGCGTCAAAGAATATGGCCTTTTCCACGTAGATCTTGATGCCGCCCTGACGCAAGGCGCCGTTCAGTTTCACCTCCCTGGTGCCCGTGAAGACGGCATCAACGCCCCAATCCTTCAGCTGGGCGACGATCCCCGCCTCGTCCTTGCCCTTGAAGGGCCCCAAGTCACGACTGAAACCATAAAGCGCTATCATCTTCGCCTCGACAGATGCGGTGATTATTAGTGCGAGTAATATGAGAGTAAGTCTTCTCACTTTGGGGGTAGGATAGCATTGGAGTCAGAGTTCGTCAACAGGATAGGGTATCTAGTATCTCGTATCTGGTATCTCGCCCCGTCTTGCACGAGATACGAGATACTGGATACGAGATACTAGCTACGCGCGGCATCAGCCGCGACGCATCTCCCAGGCCATGACTATGGCCTCCGCAACTTCCTTCATCGGCTTGCGGATGTCCATGCTCTTCTTGTTGATGGCGCGGTAGGCCTCGTCCTCGGACAGGCCGCTCTCCTTCATGAGGATGCCCTTCGCCTTTTCCACCAGCTTGCGCGTCTCGATGCTCGCCTCCATCTCGACGACCTTGTCCACGAGCTTGGTGTTCTCTATCGCCACCGCGGCCTGGTTGGCCACCGCCTGCATGATCTTGATCTCCTCCTCACTGAAGCTGTGAGGCATGGAGGTATAGATGTTGATCACCCCGATTGCCCGGTCGCGAATCATCATCGGCATGGAGAGCATCGAGACCAAGCCTTCTCTCTTCGCCATTTCACGGCGCTTGAACCCCTTGTCTGCACGAACGTCTTCCACCACGATAGGTTTCTTGATGCGTACCACCTTACCGCTGATGCTCTCGCCGATCTTCAGGCCGAACTTACTCCCGTATTCCTCGGAAAGGCTTTGCGTGGCGGCAATAGAGAGCTCTCCTTTCTTCTCGTCCAGGAGCATGATCGAGCATATCTTCGAGCCCATCATCTCGGCAGTAATTGTAACGATCAACTGGAGGATCTCCTCTATGTACCGATTGGAGGCAGCCGCAGCAGACACTTCGGAAAGGCCGTCCACCTGCTTCCTCTTTCTCGACGCTTCCGCAAAGAGGCGCGCGTTCTCGATCGCCACGCCCACCTGGTTGGCGATCGTGGTGATAAGCTCTACCGTGCTCGAGGGATACTTGTGCGGGCGGTTGTGACGGATATTGATCACGCCAACAAGCTGGTCCTGGTTGATGACCGGGATGGCGAGGAAGGCCTGGTAACGGTCCTCTGGGATATCCTGCACGAACTTGAAGCGCGAATCCTTGCGCGCCTCCCTCTCCAGAACCACGATCTTCCTGTGCTTGGCCACCCAGCCCGTAACGCCCTCACCCATGCCCAACTTCACCTGGCCGACGATGCCGCGCTTGGGGTTCTGCGAGCCCATCAGCACAAGTTCGTCACGCGGCTGATCGTAGAGATAGATATAGCATCCTTCGGCCCTGGCGACCTTCGCCACCATCTCCAATATCCTCTCGAGCACCTTCTCCAGGTCAAGCGAACTGGCGATGGTTTGGGTGATCTCCTTGAGGAGTTCCACTTCCCTCGCGTAGCCAACCTTCTTCTGCGCAGTTTTCTTCACCGACTTCCTCGGCATCTTGCCCTCTCCCCGGCCCTATAGAAATAGGCGGGCATCCTACTTCGCCCCAGCACCTGTCTATCCCCTCTCTTGGCGGCAGGGAAAAAGGGGAGGGGACATACTCTGTAGGAGTCTCTAAGAAGGCCCCTACCACCGAATTATTCACCCCCACCTTTGTCCTGTGTCGCCACCTGCGGTGTCGACCAGTCGCAAACAATATCCTCGCACCATCGACCGCCCGTCAAGGGGGAGGAACAGGCAAATTATCAAGCACGTCATGGATCGCAAACCAAGCGAACACGATATATGGCGGCTACACCAGCCAAGTGCATACCCCTATCATAATATAGGCAGGTACTTCTTCAATTCGTAATTGGTGACCTGAACGCGGAAGTTATCCCACTCGATCCTCCGGTTGGCGATGAACTTCGCGAAGGCGTTCTCGCCCAGCGCCTGCCGTACCAGCGCGCTCTTTTCCATCTGCAGGGTGGCGCCGTATAGATCGCCCGGCAGTTCCGTAATTCCCTGCTTCTTCTTCTCCTCCTTGGTGAGGCCGTAGACGTCCTTTTCCACGGGCGGCTCGAGCTTATACCCCTTCTTCACGCCGTCCAGGCCGGCGGCAAGCATCACCGCAAAGGCGAGGTAGGGGTTGCAGGCGGGGTCGGGGAACCTGACCTCCACGCGGGTGGCCTTCTCCTTGCCGGGCATATACATCGGCACCCGCACCAGGGCGGAGCGGTTCTTCTGGCCCCAGGAGATATAGACCGGCGCCTCGTAACCGGGCACGAGGCGGCGATAGGAATTTATCCACTGGTTGGTCACGGCACACATTCCCTCCGCGTGCTTCAATATCCCGGCGATGAAGAACCGTGCCGTCTTGGAGAGATGGTACTGCCCCTTGCGTTCAAAGAAGGCGTTTCTCTTGCCCTTGAAGAGCGACTGGTGCACGTGCATGCCGCTGCCGTTGACGCCGAAGATAGGCTTGGGCATGAAGGAAGCGTAGACCCCCCTTGAGCGCGCCACCTGCTTCACCACTACCTTGTAGGTTATCACGTTGTCAGCCATGCTCAGCGCTTCCCCGTGGCGCAGGGCTATCTCGTGCTGGGAGGGCGCCACCTCGTGGTGACCGCATTCCACGGGAATGCCCATCTTCTCCATCACCACCATCGACTCCCGCCGCAGGTCATTCGCCTCGTCCTCGGGCAGGAAGTCGAAATACCCGCCCTGGTCCAGTACTTCGGGAGCGCTCTCGCCCTTGAAATAGAAGTACTCCGGCTCCGGGCCGACGTAGTAAGTGAACCCCATCTTCTTTGCGGCTGCCAGGTTTCTCCTCAGTATATAGCGGGGATCCGCTTCATAGGGGGTGCCGTCCGGGTTCTTGATGTCGCAGAACATGCGGCCAATGGGCTTCTGCTTCTTGCTCCAGGGCAGGATCTGGAACGTAGCGGGATCAGGCTTGGCCACCAGGTCGCTCTCATAGATGCGAGCGAAGCCTTCGATGGACGAGCCGTCAAACCCCAAGCCGTCGGCCAACGCTCCGGCCACCTCGCGTTGGCTGATGGTTATGCTCTTCAATTGGCCAAGTATATCGACGAACCACAGCTTGACGAATTCCACCTTCTTGCTCTTGACGATCCTCTTCACGGCCGATGCCTTAAGATCCGCCAT
>CBDVCL010000264.1:0-4209 GCA_965372475.1 uncultured bacterium
ATACCACGCCGAACCTGGACGCCTTCGCCACCGAGGCGACGCTTTTCGAGAGGTGTTATAGCGCGGCGCCCTGGACACTGGCGTCATTTAAGTCCACCTTCACCGGCGTCTATCCTCGCTACTTCGCGCTGGGAGAGAAGATAAGTCCCGATCATGTCACCCTGGGAGAGGTGATGCAGGAGGCGGGTTATTACAACGCCGCCTTCACGGGCCTGCCCTATCTCAAGTATGAATACGGCTTCGGACGGGGTTTCAGCCGGTATTTCAATTTCAGCGACATGAAGGCCAGGGGAATTTTCGAGAAGGCCTGCCGCTTCCTGGAGAAGAAGAAGGACGTCAACTTCTGCCTCTTCCTGCACTGCAATACGCCGCACGCGACTTACATAGGCTGGCCGGAGTTTCGCAAGAAATTCAAGGTGCCTGAGAAACGGGGCAGGGTAGGGGTCAGCTTCGAGGGGCATGAGGTGCTGGCCTGCCACGAGAAAAGGCTGAAACTGGACGCCGCCGAGAAACGGCAGGTCAAGGATCTCTATGACTGCAACGTGGCCTTTGGCGACTATCATTTTGCTGCATTGATGGATAAGCTGAGGGAGTTGGGCTTGCTTGAGCGCTCTCTCGTCATCGTCACTTCGGACCATGGCGAGGAATTCTGGGACCACGGCGGCACGGGCCACGGCGCGCATTTATACGAGGAGAGCATCAGGGTTCCCTTGCTCGTGCGCTACCCGGGAGATGGCACGGCACGGCGCGATAAGCGGCTGGTCAGCCTGGTCGATCTGATGCCTACCCTCATCGATTACCTGGGCATATCCCCCGGCAACCGCACGCACGGGGAGAGTTGGCTGAAAAGCAGCAAGCGGCGTCAGATCATAGCTGAGTGGACCACGATGGGCGGCGCGAAGAACGCTGTGATAGAAGAACGTTACAAATACATAATACATCAAAGCACGGATGAGGGGGAGCTCTATGACCTGGCGAAGGACCGTCGCGAGCGCAAGAACATCGTAGGGCGCCTCGGGGAGAAGGAGAAGGCCGAGTCCCTGCGCCGGGTGCTCAAGGAGCGCGAGCGCACCGCGCGTTCCGAATGGCAGGTGATGTTCGTCAACGAGAGGGGGGTCAGCGATTACCGGCTTCGGCTCGTGGCGGAGGGCAAGCTGACGAAACAGCCGCCGCAGATGACCGGCGACGTGGAGATGCAGCGATTGGCGCCGGGGAGCACCGAGGTGCGTTTCCGCCGCAGTGGACGGGATGGTTTCAGCTTTGTTCCCGACCCGCCGGATGCCAAGCTGTCCGTGAGCTTGCTGGTCGACGGCCTGCCGCGGCCGGAGCTGTTGTTCGCGGGAGGCAAGGCGGAATTCCTGCCGCGGCAGCCGTTCTCTTTTTCGGCGCGGGTTGAAGAGAGCCCTTTTGACGCCGTGGTTGACCCCGATTTCAACAAGGACGGCGTCTTTATCTGGCGGCGCTTACACAGGGCCGATTTCAGCGGCAGCGGCGTGAGGTACAGCGCGGAGGAGCTCAAGCGAATGAAGTCGCTGGGATATCTGCATTAACAGTTGCTAGTTGCTCGTTGCTGGTTGCTCGTGCTAGGTTGTCGGATACACAGGCATTAGCGACCAACGACCAACGACTAACGACTAACGACCAACGATGCGCGTACTAATAACATATCCGCCGCTCAAGGGCCCGGGACAGCCGACGCTGGGGCAGAACCGCCAGTTCCAGTGGTTCCATAACCCTTCATATATATACCCGATGGTGCCGGCCTGGGCCGCGACGATGCTGAAAGAGGCGGGGCACGATGTGCTCTACCTGGACGCCATCGCCCGCGCATGGGACTGGCCGCGCTACCGCAGGGCGGTGGAGGAATTCAAGCCGCAACTACTGGCGTTCGAGACCAAGACCCCCGTGGTCAAGCAGCACTGGGGTATCATTAGTAAACTGAAGAAGCTGCTGCCGAGCACGAAGTTCGCCCTGATGGGCGACCACGTCACCGCCCTGCCGAAGGAATCGTTCGGCAAGTGCCCGGTGGACTTCGTGCTCACGGGAGGCTACTACGACTTCCAATTGGTCAAGCTGGCCGCGGCGCTTGAGGGCAAAGGCAAGCCCGAAGCGGGGACCTATTACCGCACCCCGGGCGGCGGCGTCCGCACCACGGGGAGATTCCGTACCGATTACGACCTGAATAGGCTTCCTTTCATCGACCGCGAGCTGACCGATTGGCGCCTCTACGGCGAGAAGCTCTACAAGCGTACTCCTTTCAGCTACATGATGGCGGGGCGCGATTGCCCCTATGCCAAGTGCACCTTTTGTTCCTGGACCACGCTCTACCCCCGTTTCCGTGTGATGCGCCCGGAGCGCTGCCTGGACGAGATCGGGCACCTCGTGGAGAACTTCGGCATACGCGAGGTGTTCGACGACACGGGTACTTTCCCGCCGGGCGGGTGGCTGAAAGAGTTCTGCCGCGGCATGATAGACAGGGGCTACAGCAAGCGGACGCTGATCTCGTGCAATTTCCGCTGTGACTACATCCTCAAGAGCGACCTGCAGTTGATGCGCCGGGCGGGTTTCCGCTTGATGAAGATGGGCCTGGAGTCGGCCAACCAGGCCACGCTGGACCGCCTCAAGAAGAATACCACGGTGGAGAAGATAGTCGCCGGCTGCAAAGCGGCGAAACGGGCCGGCCTGGATGTGCACCTCACGGTGATGGTCGGCTATCCCTGGGAGACGAGGGATGAGATGCGGCGCACGCTCGACCTGGCGCGCGAACTGATGACCGGGGGACACGCCGACATGCTGCAGGCAACTGTGGTCATCGCCTATCCCGGTACGCCGCTCTGGCAGCAGGCGGTGAAGCACGCTTGGCTCAAGTACGACGCCGGCGCCTACGAGAAGCTGGACATGACGCGCCCTGTTTTCAAGCTGCAGGGCGTGACGGACAAGGAGGTGATGGAGATGTGCGACGCCATCTACCGCATCTTCCTCCACCCCAGCTTCGTCTGGCACCATTTGAAGAGGATTCGTTCTTTTGAGGACATGTGCTACATCGCGCGCGGAGTGAAACCTGTGATAGGTCATATTCTTGATTTTATGCGAAAAGTCTAGCTGGTATCGCGGTGGTCGCGTACCAAAGGGTCACGCGACAAGCTTGGCTTATCGCGGTGGTCGCGTACCAAAGGGTCACGCGACAAGCTTGGCTTATCGCGGTGGTCGCGTACCAAAGGGTCACGCGACAAGCTTGGCTTATTGAGTATTGAGTGATGAGTATTGAGTCTGCCGACACCCAATACCCAGTACCCAATACTCAATACAAGAACACATGGCGAAAAATCCTCTCGTCAGCGTAATCGTCACAACCCGCAACTCGATGCGCACGCTCGAGGCCTGCCTCGGCTCGATCAAGCGGCAGAGCTACAAGCGCCTCGAGCTCATCGTCGTCGACAACAAGAGCACTGATGGCACATTACAGTTGGCGAAGCGTTACAGCCGCAAGGTCTTCAGCGCGGGCCCCGAGAGGCACGTGCAGAGGAACTACGGCTTGAAGAAGGCCCGCGGCAAATACCTCGTCTTCATCGATTCGGACATGGAATTGGCGAGCGGCCTTGTGGCCGAGGCGGTGGGCAAGTGCGAGAGCAAGGGGTGCGGCGCGCTGATTCTGCCTGAAGTATCGGTAGGACGCGGCTTCTGGGCGCGCTGCCGCATGCTGGAGAAGAGGTGCTATCTTGAGGACAGCCGCATGGAGGCCGCCAACCGTTTCATCCTGCGTAACGCTTACGTTGGCGTGGGGGGCTACGACGATGAGCTGATAGTGGGAGAGGACTTCGACCTGCACGAGAAGCTGGTCGCGGCGGGGGTGAAGATCTCGCGTGCTCGCGCGGTGATAAAGCACCACGAGGTGCGCTCCTTCGGCGAGATGCTGGCCAAGCACTTCTATTACGGCTCGTTGATGCCGACCTACTTGCGGCGTCATCCCCTGGACGGCACGGGGCGCTTCTTTCCTTTGCGGCCGGCCTATTTTCGCAACTGGCGCCTCTTCTTGCGTGATCCGCTGCATGGGTCGGGTCTCGTTGTTATGAAAGTACTGCAGTACCTTGTGGCGGGGGTGGGGTTTTTGTGGGGAGTCTTGAAAACTGTCTTTCGTCGTTAGTCGTTTTTCGTTAGTTGAGGCAGGCGAACGACTAACGACGATCGACGAACGACTGGAGCTGAGGC
>CBDVCL010000265.1:0-4195 GCA_965372475.1 uncultured bacterium
CCTCCCCTCGGCTTCCTTTATCAGCGCCTTGGCCTGCTTGTTCTTGGGGTCCTTGGCCAGCACCTCTTTCCAGACAGCTACCGCTCCCTCCAAGTTGCCGCCGCGGTAGAAGCCTACGCCCCGCTCGAGCAGGGACGTAACGTCGCCCTCTTTGTCCTGGCGCGACACTTCTTTCTCTATCTCGGCGATCTTCTCCCGTGCCAGCTTGTTGCTGGGACTCGCACGCAAGACAGCCTGGAACTCGGCCATCGCTTCCTGGTAATGATGCGCGGACAAGCAGCGGATGCCCTGGTTGAGGTGCTTTCTCACCGTGTCTTCCTTGTTATCAACGATGGCTGCCCCCAGCATCACCCCCTTCGCCTGCTCTACGCTCTTGGTTATCCCCTTGAGCTTAAGGTCGACATCCGACGGACTTGTCGCCTCCTGTAGCGCCTGCTCCCTGGATATGAAGCCGTGCTTACACAGCGCCACCAGCGACTGGTCAAAAGTCTGCATGCCGTATTGTTCCCCGCCCGCCTCGATCTGCGCGCGGATACCCTTGGTGTTCTTCTCGCGAATAAGGCCGGCGATGGTCTGGGTGGCTACCATTATCTCGGCCGCGGGGATGCGCCCTTCGCCCGTAGCGCGCTTCAGCAGACGCATGGACACGACCCCCTTTAGCGTGCCCGCCAATTGTTGTCTCACCTGGTCCTGTTGATGAGCCGGAAAGAAATCGATGATCCTGTTTATCGTTTGCACCGTATCCACGGTATGCAGGGTCGACAAGACCAAGTGCCCTGTCTCAGCCGCGGTGATAGCCACTGATACCGACTCCATGTCGCGCATCTCTCCCAACAGGATCACATCCGGGTCTTGCCGCAGGACGTTGCGTAGAGCGTCGGCAAAATCCACCGTATCCAGGCCTACCTCGCGCTGTGAGATCATCGCCTTCTTGTTGACGTGCACGAACTCGATAGGGTCCTCTATCGTCACGATGTGGCAGGGACGCGTGCTGTTGATCAGGTCAAGCATGCTGGCCATCGTGGTTGACTTACCACTGCCAGCCGTGCCTGTGAGCAAGATCAACCCGCGCACCTCGCGCAGGGCCATGTCTTTTATCACGGGGGGGAGGTTTAAGCCGGCATAAGCGGGGATCACGTGAGGAATCGCGCGCATCACCATGCGTAGCTGGCCCCGCTCGTGGTATATGTTGACGCGGAAACGCGCCACCTCTCCCAGGTTATACGCGGAGTCTACCTGCCTTCTCTTCTCCAGCTTCTCCCGCTTCTCCTTGTCGAGCAGCACAGCGGCGATATTCGTCGTATCCTCCGGCGTCAACTTGGTATCGCCAAGGGGGCTGAGCTCACCGCTTATCCTTAGCATCGGCGGCATCCCGGCCTGGAGATGAAGGTCCGAGGCCTTACGCTTAATAACAGTTGTCAGCATCTCTTCCAACGTCATGATACTCCTTTAACCGCAAATTATATTTTCCCCAGTATCTCCTGCATCTTCGAGATGCGGCCCTTCAATTCATCCACCTTCTGCTTTGCCCGGACATCTTCAGGGTCAATCTCCACTATCTCCTGCCACTTGGCCAAGGCCTGCTCGTTCTGGTTAGCCTCGGTCAGGGACTGCGCCTCGCGCCTCAACTTCTCTCTCAACAGCTTGGCTCTCTCCTTCACCACGGCCAGCTTGTTGACCGCGTCCTTCTCGCCGGGGATGATATGTAAGACCTCCTGCAGGTAGCCCCTCGCCTCGGCGACCCGGTTCGCCTCGGCTGCGGCGTCGACCTGCTTGTGTAATTCCGCCGCTCGTTCCTCCGCCCAGCGGTTTGCGGCTTCCAGGTGCCCGCGCAGGGCCGCTGAGTTGCCGCTTCGCGCGAAGACCTCCTCCAGGGCGGCTATCGCCTTCGGTACTTGCCCGGCGATGAAATCAACGACCGCCGCCTTGTAGGCCTCCTGGATCGCCTCAGCGTCCTTGACCTCCGCGCCAAGGTCGGGTATCCCCTCCGCCGTTATCTTGTCCATCAGTTGTTTCTGGTAGGCCTTCACTTCCCCCCAATCCGGCTTGCATTCCAACGCTACCTGCCACTCCCGCCCCGCCTCGAGCAGGCGGTTCGCCTGGAACAGCGCTACCGCCTTGTTGTGCCGGAGGTTCGCCTGCTCTTCCATCTTCTTCGTGTGCACGTCCGCATCCAGGGCCTTTATCTGCTCGCCTACCTGCTCGTTGCCGGGGTCAAGTGAACGAGCTTCCTTGTAACGCGCCAGGGCCTGCTCGTGTTTTCCCTCCAGCGCAAGCGCCTGGCCCTCCTCGTAGGCTTGCTTCGCCTTTGTCATGTTGGCGACGATCCCCTCGGCGCTGCTGATGTATCCCTTGGCCATCTTGTTCTCCGGATCCACCTCCAAGGCCCTGCGCCATTCAACGATGGCCTTATTCATGTGCCCGGCTTTATACTCCTTCAGGCCCGAGCGCACGAAATTCATCGCCTCGCCGGACTTATCCTCGCCGCCGAGCTTTTCGCGCACCTCGGCCATCAGCTTGTTCGCCTCCTCATCATCGGGCGCGCCGCCAAGGATCTTGTTAAGCTCGCTACGCGCCTCGGCAAAACGCCCCTGTCGCATGTAACGTTTGGCGATCTCCTTGGCCTTCGCCGCCTCTTCACCCATCTGCTCGCGGTTCATCTGGGCAAGGATGTTCTGGGCCGAGGCCTTGGAAGTGCTGATACCTTTAAGCGCAAGATCCAATTCGCTGGGACTACTGGCGTTATTCAAAGCCTCATCACGCGTGATCATCTCCGCCTTGCAAAGCACAGCCAACGCCTGGTCGAAGGTCTGCATGCCGTACTGGGCGCCGCCTTCCTCTATCAGGCCGCTTATTTGTTTTATCTTCCCTTCCGTTATCAGGGCCCGTATCGCGGGGGTCGCGACCATCACCTCGGCCGCGGGCACGCGGCCCACGCCGTCAGCCTTCGGCAGGAGTCGCAGGGAAACGATGCCCTCCAGTGTGTTCGCCAACTGCATGCGCACCTGGTCCTGCTGGCCTGCGGGGAAGAAATCCAGCATCCTCTCGATAGACTTGATCGTATCGATAGTGTGCAGGGTCGAGAGCACGAGGTGCCCCGTCTCGGCCGCGGTTATCGCGGCGGCCACGGTCTCGACGTCACGCATCTCGCCGATGAGGATCACATCCGGGTCCTGGCGCAGGATGTATTTGAGAGCCACGACAAAATTCTCGGTATCGATACCCACCTCCCGCTGGGATATACTGCACTTGCGGTCAACGTGCACGTATTCCATCGGGTCTTCCACCGTGATGATATGGGCCTGGCGGTTTCTGTTGATGTGGTCCAGCATCGCCGCGAGCGAGGTGGATTTTCCGCTGCCTGTCGCGCCCGTCACGAGCACAAGCCCGCGCGCCTTGAGCGCCAGGGGTTTCAGCACCTCGGGCAGGTGAAGCTCGTCCAGCTTGGGTACTTCCATGGGGATAAGACGCATCACGATCTCCACCGTGCCGCGCTGGCGGAAGACATTCGCACGAAACCTGCCCACCTCCGGCACAACGTGCGCCAGGTCCAGTTCGCTGCCGCGTCCGAACAACTCCTTTTGCCTCTCGTCCATCATCGAGTTAGCGAGCTCCGAAACCACCTCCGCCGAAACGGCTTCCATATTCATGGGGTATAGCTTGCCGTCTATGCGCATCATTGGAGGGCGGCCCTCCTTGATGTGGAGGTCCGAAGCGCGGTTCTCCGAAACGGTCTTAAGCAGGTCGTCTATTTTCATTAGCGTGAACCTTTCGGCCCGAAAGAAATGTTACCGCGTACAAGCGAATTTTATCCTATGCTTATGAAAAGGTCAATGCTATTCGCTGTCTCGTGTCACGGATCGCGGGTCACGAGTCAAAGCGACGCGAGACACGCGACGCGCTACCCGCGACTAAACCAAAGACAGGTAGTATTCCTTCAGCAACAACGCATCCTCCTCCAGGTTAGGGCTTTCGCAGATAAGCCAGCCCCCTGCCTTGAAGTCAGCCAGGGCTTTCAGCAACTCGGGGTAATTGAAATCACTCTTCTTCAACTCAAGATGCTTGCGTTCCCCCTTTTCTCCGTAGTCGATGCCGCTCACATGGATATGCATCTGCCGCAAGGCCGTCGCCCCCAGCGACCGCTTCAGCGCTTTGAGTGTCGCCGCGAAGTCCTCGTAGCTGTTGTTGCCGCCGT
>CBDVCL010000266.1:0-4187 GCA_965372475.1 uncultured bacterium
CTATTTGAACTTGATGGAGACGATACTGACTGATCATCTAGCCCTGCGGGGCAAGCTAGCGGCATCGTCTCCACTATTTGAACTTGATGGAGACGATACTGACTGATCATCTAGCCCTGCGGGGCAAGTTGGTGGCGGGTGCCGTGTCAAGTTGACACGCGACAGGAACATGCGGGGTTATTGAAATTGACATCGCTGCTGTGAAATGATAAAATGCGGCGAATACTTCCATATTAATAGTATATCTTCTGCATGCTAAAGAAATCAAAGCGTGGCAAGACGAAGGCTGTCCTCAAGAAGAAGGGCAAGCGCATCAGCCGGGGTACGCTGATCCTGCTGGTGCTACTGGTTTTCGCCGCTTTCCTTCGGCTATACGCGCCCACCTGGGACGCCACCAGGGCCGTGGGCGCCGTGCGGCATTGGTCGGTCCATCTCCAGCATCCGGACGAGCGCATGGTCTTTATGACCACTCAGCGGGTGAGTTTCCATAACCTTAACCCCGAGTTCTTCGCTTACGGTTCCTTCCCGTTCTATTTTCTGAAATCCCTTTCGGTCGGCTTGGGCAAGTTCTTTCCATTTTTGAGTCCCGGCCAGGCCGGATTCTACTTCCTGGGCAGGATCATCTCGGGGATCTTCGGTCTATTGACCGTCTGGCTCACCTACCTGGTAGCGGCGCGTTTCTTCGGCAGGGGAGCAGGCTTGCTCGCCGCTGCCTTCCTGGCGTTTTCTGTCCTGCACATCCAGCTATCGCACTACTACGCAGTGGATGTGATCATGGTCTTTTTCGTGATGCTGGTGGCCTATTTCTCCATCGGTATCATGCAAAAGGGCCGCTGGCAGGACTATGCCCTGTGCGCGCTGGCGGGCGGCCTGTCCCTCGCCTGCAAATTCACCGCGATGGCGGCGGTAGCGATGCCGATAACCGCGCACGTGCTGGCGATATACGAGAGGAGCTACGCGTTGCGCGAGGCGAAGAAGAGCTTCTGGTGGAAGCTCGTTTTCCGCTCGAACTGGACGAAACTGCTCGCGTTGATCTACGGCTACGCGCTCGTGTTCTTTCTTGCCCAGCCCTACGTCGCGCACAGCCGCGTGGCTACGGGGATATTCTTCAGTGTTGCCACGCTGTTCTGGTTCTGTTCCTACTACTTCAAGCGTTTTGACGAGATACGCGGAGGCGGGATATGGGAGCCGGCACGCAAGGCCTGTCTTGGGCTACTCTGGCTGATGCTGGGCGGCGTGGCCGTGCTCAGCCTCGGCTGGCCGGAAAAGGTCTACTGGTGGCAGTTCCTGCGCAATATCAGCGAGCAGGGAAACATGGTCGGCGGGGTGGGCATTCCCTGCTATGTTCTGCAGTTCCGCAACACGCCGATGCTCTTCTACCAGCTGGGGCAGTTCCTCAAGTGGGGGGTGGGGCCGCTGATGGGCATGCTGATGCTCGCCGCTTTCGCCTGGTACTTCTTCAAGAACACCGCCCTGATGCTGGTTAACCTCTTCAGGTGGCTGAGGGGCGGGAAGTACCTGCCCTTCTCTAAGGCCGAGCTGTTACTGCTCTCTTTCTCGGGCCCCTTCTTCCTCATCACCTGCTCTTTCTACGTCAAGTTCTTGCGCTACATGATACCGCTTTATCCTTTCTTTGCCATCTTCGCCGCGGCGCTCGTGGTATGGGGGCTGTCTAAGCTCAAGAAGTGGCGCTGGGCGGAGCTGACGCTAAAGGGTTACGTCGCCCTGGCCCTGGCGGCCGCTGTCTTCTATTCGCTGGCCTTCGTGAATATCTACAGCAAGGAATTGACCCGGGCGGCGGCTTCGCGCTGGATATACGGGAACGTGCCTCACGGCTCGTCTATCGCGCTGGAGGAGTGGGACGACGACCTGCCCTTCCACCTGATGGGGGTGGGCCAGCGGGGGGTCTACCGCTACCAGAAACTGAGGATATATGATCTCGACAACGAGGCCTTCCGCAAGACGGTGGCGCGGCAGCTTGCCGCCAGCGACTACGTGGTGATGACCAGCAAGAAACTCTACGGTACGCTGATCAACTTCAAGGACGAGCATAAGCCCTTTATCGGCCGCCTGCGTTATGACGGCGCCAAGGTGGATATCTACCCGCGGCCGATGTGCGCCAGCTATTACCAGCTGATGTTTGACGGCCTGCTGGGCTTCCGTCTCGCGCACGAGGAATATAATTACCCTAACCTTTTCGGCATCGAGCTTAGGGATTACGATGTGGAGGAGACGTTCCGCGTCTACGACCATCAACGGGTGTTGATATTCAAGAAGATAGAGCAGTTTTCCGCGGCTGAGATCCGGAAGAGAATTGAAACGTGGGAGGCGAGCCGCTCGCCACGGGAACTTCTCAGGAATCCTCTGCGCTTGGAGGATGCCGCGGCGGTCGGGTCGAAGGTCGAACCCTTCGACTCGCAAACAGCGCTCGCTCAGGGCAGGGGGCGAAAGTCGAAAGTCGCTTCAGCCGAGAGGCCAGAGGCAAAGGCGACGGTGGTTCCTACGCCTGTTCCGGTCGCCAAGGTACGGACGGAGTCCAAAGCCAAAGTTCGGGAGTTGCAGACGGGCATTGAGGAGAAAAGCCGACAAGCGACGAGAAAATGGTCAGGACAAGGCATCAACCGCAACATCGGCGCGAAGATGGGCAAGTTGTGGCATCTGCCTTACCACTGGGCCACTGCCGTTCTGACCTGGCTGGTGCTGGTGGAGTTGGTCGGGCTCGTGTTCCTGCCCTTCATGGTGGTGCTCTTTCGCCGTTTCCCCGATAAGGGGTACGGGCTTTCCAAGGCGGCGGGCCTGCTTCTCCTCGCCTGGCTGAACTGGATGCTGGTGAATATGCGCGTTTTGCCCTTTCACCAGTGGGCGATCGCGCTGGTGTTGGCGCTCTGCGCCGGGCTATCCTACTGGTTCTACCGCTGTCACAGGGCATTTATCAGGGAGGCGCTCCTCTCGGCGAAGAAAGCGGTACGCTTCAGCGAGTTGGTTTTCCTCTCGGTCTTCGTCGTTTTTCTCCTCATCCGCGCCTTGATGTCGGACGTGCACAGCATCGCCGGGCACGGGTATAGCGGTGGGGGTGAACCGCTGGGAATGACCTACCTCTCGACCATGATGCGGGCCTCGTATTTTCCGCCGCATGACCCCTGGTTCGCGCCCGGTAGTTCCAATTACTATTACTGGGGCTACGTTATCCTCGGCACCCTCTCCAAACTGGCGGGATACCTGCCCTGGATCAGCTATAACCTGGCCATCCCTTTCTTGGTGGCGCTGGTGGTTGCCGGCCTGTATTCCATTCTGCTCGCCCTTACCGGCAGCCGTGCCTGGTCATTGGCGGGGTCGGCGACGATCGCGGCGAGCGGCAATATCTGGGTTATTCTCTTCCCGATACTGCGCAGGCCGTCGCTCGGCGCCTGGGATTGGCCGGCGCTGAAGAGCTTCATGGCGCGGTTCATGGACAGGCTCACCTCCTGGGACAACGTGTGGGACTGCACGCGCTTTTTCGGCAGTGACCCCCATCTCTCGGCGGGAGGGATGATATACGAGTTTCCTTTCTTCAGCTATCTCTACGGCGATTTCCATCCCCACAATATCGTGATCCCCTTCACCGTGCTCGGCCTGGCGCTGGGGCTGTCCGCCGCCACGGGGTTGTTCGTCTTTGAAAAAGGGAAGAAGGCTTTTCAGGGCAAGACGCTGACGCTCTGCCTCTTCCTCTTCAGCGCCGCCGTCACCCTGGGCATGACTTTCCCGACGAATACCTGGAACTATCCGACGATGGCTTTCATTCTCAGCGCGTGCTTTCTTTATGGCTGGTGGATCGCCGCGAAGTCCAAGGTCCAAGGTCCAAAGTCCAAAGTCAAACGGCGGCAGGTCAAGGGTGGAAGGGAGTTGTATTGGTTGAAAGGGATAGGGCTGGTCGCGGGGATGATATTGTTGTCGTTCCTGCTCTACCTGCCTTTCCACCTGCATTTCCAGAGGGGCGGCACGGGGATGCACTTGCTCAGGCACGGCGAAAGGAACATCCCCACCTACCTGTTTTTCGTCTACTTCAGCCCCTTTGTGATCGGCGCGCTCTCTCTGCTCGCGCTCAACCTGCGTGAGCCGGTTTCCAAGGCGTTGAAGTCGCTGGGGAGATCATGGCGCCGCATCAAGCGAAAGAGGCGCGAAAGCCGGAAGGGCCTATTCGTGCGGCG
>CBDVCL010000267.1:0-4174 GCA_965372475.1 uncultured bacterium
GTGATCCAAGGCCAGGCGTTGGGCTGGGTCGCGGACAACACCGACTGGGGCGATTTGGCGATAGACGAGACCTGGATGGCAGGCTATGTTAACTATATCAATAACGTGCAGGGCTACGGCGTGCAGTTCTGGCAGGTGGACAACGAGCCGCTTGTCTGGGGAAGCACGCATAACGACGTGCATCCCGGGGACACCACCTGGGACGAATACTGCGCGGTTTTCAACACCTACGCCCCCGCGATGAAGGCGGCCGACCCCAGCATCAATATCCTCGGCCCCGTCGCCACGAACTACTACTTCTACTGGCAGGACGCGACGGCGTCAGAGATGCCCGCGCATGGCGGCACGCCCTTCATCGATTATTTCCTGCAGCAGTGCAGTGCCAACCTGGACATCCTCGATGTGCACCGCTACGTGGGCAACCCTACCAGCGACCTGATGCGCAGCACGCGCATGTGGTGGGATCCCAGCTATGTGGGAGAATACGACCCTTATCCCATGTCCTGGACGCCGCACATGATCGTGCCGCGCCTCGAGAACTGGATCGCCGCTTCAGGGAGCGGCCAGCCCGTGGCGATCACCGAGTGGAACCTTTTCAACGCTACTTGCCCCAACCAGCCGATAGACTTCGCTCTCTATGTTTCGGACACGCTGGGCATATTCGCGCGTGAGCAGGTCTACATCTCCTGTGTCTGGGCGCTGGGCTCGCCCACGGCGGGTAACCCGCCCAGTTGTATGGATATCACCTTCAGCAACTGGACGCCCGGCCCCGGCTACATGGCGATAAGGATGTTCGCGCATGAGTTCGGCAACGTTTTCTGCGACGCCTCCTCCTCGGTGGGCTATCCCAGCGCCGACGAGATGAATTGCTACGCCAGCAAGGCCAGCGACAACAGCGAGCTGGTGCTGATGGTGGTGAATAAATATTCCACCGATTACGACACCACGCTGAACATCAGCAACTTCACCACGGACACGGTGGAGATCTACACCTTCACCGGCACCGAGGCAGGTACGGCGGGCAACTGGGCCTCCGCTTACCCATCCTATTCCACCCTGGCCTCGATGCCGCCCAATTACACCTTCCCTGCCAAGTCCATCGTCTGCATGGTGATAGCCCAGGGCACGCCGCCCTCGCCCACGCCGACCTTCTCGGTGACGCCTACCGCCAGCGAGAGCGCCACGCCCAGCGCTACGCCCACGCTCTCGGGGACGCCGACGATCACGCCAAGCGTGACGGGGACGTTCACGGCTTCCGCCAGTCGTACGCTCTCCGCTACGCCGAGCGTCACGCTTACTGTGAGCGAGACGGCTACGGCTTCGGCGAGCCGTACGCCCACGCACACACCCAGCATTACGCCGACGATCAGCGCCACGGCGACCGAGTCGGCCAGCTACACAGCGACGGGAACGCGCACGGCGACACCGACAGGCACGCTGAGTTCTACCGAGTCGCCCACCTGCAGCGTCACGCCGACCTTCACGCCGATACCTCCATACACCGATACCCCGACACGTACCAATACGGACATCGTGACGGCCACCCCCAGCCCCACGCCGGGGGTGGTGCTGATAGAAGATCATGCCTTCTATCCCAACCCCTACACGGGAGAGGAGGGTTATTTTACCTACCGATTGAGCGCCCCGGCGAGCGAACTGCGCATAAAGGTCTTCACCGTGTCCGGGCGGCTGGTGATAGACCTGGCGGTAGACAGCTCGTCCTACGGTTGCCACGAATCCATCGTCTTCACGGGAAAGGACAACTGGGACCACCCGCTTGCGGACGGGGTGTATCTCTACCTGATAGAAGCATACGAGGGGAAGGTGCTCGCGGATAGGAAGGCGGGGAAGTTGGTCATTCTCAAATAGACGGAATACGCTATACGGTAGACGGGGGAAATGCCCCCGTATCCCGTCTACCGTCTACCAAGTCCTTTACATCACGCATCCCATCTGCTACGCTTGACGCATGAGATTCGACCCTGGCTCGGGAAAGCTCCGTACGGCCATCTTGCTTGTCGTAGCCGTATGGGGATGGGTTGTCCTGCTCAAGTTCCTTGCAGTCAACCCCCTGCCTTTTGATTTCCTCAAGCGCCTCAGCTTCGCCCATTATCCCGTGATCGGCTTTTACAATAGCCTGCTCGCTCTGGCAGCGCTGCTGTTGCGCCTTCTCCTGCTGGCGCTGGTGACGCTGGCCGCGGAGTCGCTGGGAAGACGCCTGCTCTTGCTCTTCAGGCTGAGAGGGAGGCAGGACCTGGCTGCCCTGGTCACCTCGCTCGCCCTGGGCCTTTCATTTCTCGCCTACTTCATGTTCCTGCTCGCCGCGGCGCGACTGCTGGCGCCTGCCTTCTCGCTTGCCCTGCTGGTGATGGTGCTGGCCTTTGCTCTTCTTTCGGACGGCAGGGCGGCCCTGGGGCGGTGGCGCGGCTACATGCGCGAGGCGGGGAGCCCCGCCGCTGACGGTATGCTCGCGGCGGCGATACTCTTCGTTGTTTTCGTGGGACACCTCGCGCCGCAGACCCATTTCGACGTGCTCGTCTACCATTTCTCCTTGCCCTGGGCCTACCTGGCGCAGGGAGGGTTCCTGCATGCCGACACCAATCTCTTCTCAGGATATCCCGCCAACATGAGCATGCTCTACCTGCTCGGTTTCATCCTGGGCGGGGAGATGTTGGCGCCCCTGCTGCACTACCTGGTGCTGTTGCTTTGCCTTGGCGCCCTCTATATGCTTGCGGCACGTTGCGGCGCGAGCGGCGCGCTGGCCGTACTGCTCTTTCTCACGCTGCCGATGCTGGCCATAGGTTCCACCGCCTGTCTGGCGGACCCGCTGGTCTTTCTCTACGAATTCCTCGCCGCCTATTACCTGCTCGGCTTCCTGGGGGAGAAAGCTGGGCGCAGGGAAGGGAGCGCCCTGTGGCTGGCGGCCCTCTTCAGCGGCCTGGCCATGGGCACCATCTACCGCTCGTTCGTTCCCGCGCTTATCATTCTCGCGCTTGTGGCGGGGAAGATGCTTTCGGGCGGCAAGGCGGGGCGGGCGGCGGCGCCGCGCCTGCTGGCGAAGACGGCGGCATTGATGTCCCTGCCGGTATTGCCCTGGCTGGTCAAGAACGCGTTCCTGGCGGGCAATCCCTTCTACCCGTTCTTCGCCAGGGCCCTGGGAGGAAAAGGCCTCAGCCCCGAGCTTGTCGAAGGACAGATGGACGTCTATTTCGGCGCGGCCGGAGCGGACATCTTGTCGCTGTTTACCGCGCCTTGGAATTTGACGATGGCCGAAGCGGGAGGGGACATAAACTTCATCGGCCCATTATTCCTGTGCCTGTTGCCCCTGGCTTTGGTGGGTCGGCTGGCGCGCGATATGAAGCGCCTTGCGCTCTTTGCCCTGGCGCAGTACGTGGTGATGGGCCTGCTCACGCCGACGCCGCGGCATTACCTGTCCTTCCTCGCCTATTTCTGCGTGCTTATCGCCTGTCTCTTGGGCAGGCGCCAGCACTGGCCGCGTCTTTTTGCCGTCTATTTTCGAGGTTTCGCTCTCGGCTTGGTCTTCTTGGGGGCGCTGTCCTTTATGCGTGTCGAGTACCTCAGCCGCGACCCGCTTGGCGTGGCACTGGGCTGGGAGGGAAGGGAAAGCTATCTCGACCGGGTGATGATAAATTCATATTCTTCGGGCGCGCGTTTCGTCAATGAGAACATCGGCAAGGGGGAGGCGGTGCTGCTCTTTGGGGAGACGCGCAGTCATTATTTCAAGTGCCCTGTCATCTACGGCACGGCCTATGATCCCCAGCCTCTCTTCGCGCTGGCGCGCGACGCGCGCGACGCGGTGGCGCTTCACGCCGCGCTGAAGGATCGAAAGGTCAGCTTCATCCTCGAGAACCGTTCCGAGCTGGTGCGGCTGGGGATGAGGGAGCGCTGGGGACAATTGCCCGACGGGAAGCGAGCCGTGCTCAATGACTTCCAAGGCAAATACCTGCGCGCCGCCTCGTGGAAGAAAACGGGACGGGTCGATGTGGTTGTTTATGAGGTGAAGTGAACTGGTAAGCGTGCGTCGTGCCTTGCATTTCGCATATCGTTTGCTCTTGACGAAATACGATAAGCATAGCTTGTCGCTTCGCGATATGCGCCGCACCAGGCCGGGATTTCGCAAAGCGAAATCCCAGAGCCCCGCTTCCATTTCTTT
>CBDVCL010000268.1:0-4168 GCA_965372475.1 uncultured bacterium
CCGGGAGCGTGAGGACAGGCGCGATGAGGCCAAGAACGAGGTGAGCGAGAAATGGGGCGGTGAGCAGGTGTTGCTGGGGCCCGTGCTCTCGGTGCCATACGAGACGCTGGTGGTGATAGAGGAGAAGGAGAAGGGCGTCGTGAAGAAGACCACCAAGCGCCAGATGCACAACGCTTTCTTCCTACCTGACAAGGTGGTGCATGACGTGCAGGTGGAGACCCAGGTTCGCTACCGCGGCATCTTTGAGATCATACTATACGAAGCCAAGGTGACGACAAGGGGCGTCTTCGCGCGGCCCTCCTTCGCCAAGCTGGCCGTGAACGCGAACCGGATATTCTGGGACAAGGCGACGCTGGTGCAGGGCATCTCTGACATCCGCGGCATCCAGAGCGACGTGAAGTTCGCATGGGACGGCAGGACGCTTGACTTGAGCCCCGGTGTGGTGAACGATAAGGTGGTCAACTCCGGCGTGCAGGCGAACGTAGGGCTGCCTGAGGGGAAACGGCAGCATAGCTTTGAGATGACCTACACTCTGAACGGCGCCGAGGACCTGCGCTTCGTTCCCAACGGCGTGCAGACGGTGGTTGAGATGACTTCGCCATGGAACTGCCCCAGCTTCCAGGGGGCATTCCTGCCGAAGACGCGCGAGGTGAGGGATGACGGTTTCACGGCGCGCTGGGAGATACCGCACTTGGCGAGGAACTTCCCGCAGCAGTGGCAAGACAACGATATCACCCAATACGAGATGCAGGGGTCGGCATTTGGCGTGAGTCTGCTCTATCCGGTCGACACCTACCAGACCACGATGCGCTCGGCGAAATACGGCATCCTCTTTTTGGCGCTGACCTTCCTGATATTCTTCCTCTTTGAGATCCTGGTGGGGGTCAAGATGCACCCGATCCAGTACCTGCTGGTCGGTTTCGGCTTGCTGCTCTTCTACGTGCTGCTGCTCGCCTTTTCCGAGCACATGCTTTTCGGCCCGGCCTATCTGTTCGCCTCGCTGGCGACGATTGGCCTGGTCACCGCCTACAGCAGCAGCGTGCTCTGGAACTGGAAGCGCGCCAGGGTGATCGGCGTGATCCTGGGCTTCACCTACGCTTATCTCTACACGCTCTTGAAGATAGAGGACTACGCGCTCTTGCTGGGGTCGCTGGGGCTCTTTATCGCACTGGCGATCCTGATGTTCGTCACCCGCAACATAGACTGGTATGAGGCGGGGGACGCGGATGAGGGTAAGCCGGGGCGAAAGCCGAAGCGTTGAAAAGGAGAGGCGGGGGAACTAGTTTTGCGTTTTCTTGGAACAAAAACCGGTTCAGTTGGTCTAAAGGGTAAAGGTCAATTATGAGTTCTGAATTATGAAAAAGAAAGACGGCTTGCAAACCAGAAAGGAGTCTAAGATGATTATGCGTTTCGCTGCAGGGATGGTTGCTTTGGTGCTGATGTCGGCCGGCGCCCTCGAGGCCGCTGCCGTCAAGTATCAGCGCTACAATTTCCGGGCCTATGTAGTCAAGGCGAGTGGTCAGACCTATCGTGAGTTTGGCAAGAAGAAGAAGCCGATGCTAAAGGTGCGGTCGGAAGAGGAATACAGCATCGTTGTGCATAACCCGATGCCGGTGCGTGTCGGTGTGGCGGTGAGCATTGATGGCCTCAACTCGATCGATGGTAAGCGCACTAGCCCCGGCAATGCTCGCAAATGGATAATCGAGGCCAATTCCTCGATAACCGTGGGCGGCTGGCAGATCAGTAAGAAGAAGCTGAAGAAGTTTGTCTTTACCGAGGATGAGGCGAGCTACGCTAAGTGGCAGGAGGATAAGTCGGGCAAGCCGCTTACCGTTAACCTGGGCGTGATCGGCGTGGCCTGGTTTTGGAACGCGGACGAGCTCTACCGGGTACTTCACCCGCCGAAACCGTTCGCCGATGAGGTTACGGCAATGGCGGAAAAGGGCGCCCCCTCGGCCGCTCCCGGCAAGAAGAAGTCGCGTGCCGGTACAGGCATGGGCACCGAGAAGCAGAACCTGGTGAGGCAGGTCGAGTTTGACGCCACTGCCGGCATGTTCAAGGTCAAGAATGTGTTGATGATCTTCTACGAGTTTGCCCAGGATCCGCCTGAGCCACAGCCTTTCGTGGACGACGACGAGGACGACATTCGTTTCGCTCCGGATATGACGAAGTAAGAACCTTAGGCTCCGCCTAAGAACCTTGTTCCGAGCGGAGCGTCCGCCAGGGGCGGACGATATGTTGGCTGCTCAAACCACGGTTTCACTCGTGGTATTCGCAGCATCGGAATAGGGCCGTAGGATCCGCTCGTGGTATTCGCAGCATCGGCATAGGTCCGCGGCCGGACGAAATGGGTCGAAAGAGAGGGAGCGCCCGTCTTTGAGGGCGCTTCCTTTCTTATTACTCAGAATGCAGGAAGCACCCGCTTCCGCCGTTGCTAGTGCTTCTGCGATATTTCTTTGATGGTGAGAAGCACCAGCTATGGCGGACAAGACGACGGGCATGCCTTTTGTTTTGGGCGTATCGTCCCCCGAATATTCGTTGCCGCCCTTGTTATGTGCTATACTCTCTCATCCTCATGGAACAAAAGAACATCCGAAATATCGCCATAATCGCGCACGTGGACCACGGCAAGACCACGCTGGTCGACCAGCTATTCCGGCAGAGCGGCATGTTCCGCGACAACCAGGAGGTAGCTGAACGCCTCATGGATACGCTGGACCTGGAGCGGGAACGGGGCATCACCATCATCTCCAAGAACGGCTCCTTCCGCTATGCGGGGCGGCTCGTGAATATCATCGATACGCCCGGACATGCGGATTTTGGCGGGCAGGTGGAAAGGATCCTGCGCATGGCCGACGGCGCGATGCTGCTGGTGGACGCGGCGGAAGGGCCGATGGCGCAGACCTATTTTGTGCTGAAGAAGGCCCTGGCGTTGAGCCTGCCGGTGCTGGTGGTGATCAACAAGGCGGACAAGCAGGCCGCGCGGCCGCGCTGGGCGGTGGACCAGGTCTTCGACCTCTTCGGCCGCCTCGACGCTCCGGACGAGATCCTGGATTTCCCCGTGGTCTTCGCCTCGGCGACCGAGGGCTGGGCCTCGCTCAAGGAAGAAGAGAAGGGCGAGGATATGCGGCCGCTGATGGACAAGATGGTCGAGTTCTTTCCGCCGCCGCAAGGGGATGGGTCCCGCCCGCTGCAGCTGCTGGTCAGCTCGGTGGATCACTCCGCATATTCCGGCAAGCTGGCGATCGGCAAGCTGACCAGCGGCTCGCTGGCCATCAACCAGGAGGTGGCGGTAGCCAAGGACGGCAAGTTGGCCTACACCACCAAGGTCAGCAAGCTCTTCCGCTTTGCCGGCAATGAGAAGCAGGCGGCGGAGAGCGTAGTCTGCGGCGATATCGCCGCGCTGGCCGGTATGCCGGATATTGAGATCGGCGAGACGATCACTGACCCGGAGAACCCACTGCCCTTGCCGGGCATCAAGATCGACCCGCCCACGATCAGCATCACCTTTATGGCCAATACTTCGCCCTTTGCCGGACGGGAGGGGAAGTTCGTCACGGCGCGGCACATCAAGGAACGCCTGGAGCGCGAGGTGCTGGGTGACGTGGCCTTGCGCATCGAGGCCCAGCCGGGCAGTGGCGGGTACAAGGTGTCTGGCCGGGGAGAACTGCACCTGTCCATCCTCGTGGAAAAGATGCGCCGCGAGGGGTACGAACTGCAGTTGACCAGGCCAGAGGTCATCTTCAAGGAGGATAAAGGGGTAAGACTCGAGCCCTTCGAGGAATTGACGCTCGACGTGGGCGATGAGACGGTGGGTAGTGTGATCGAATGCCTGGGCCGGCGCCGGGGTAACCTGCTCGGTATGCTCGCCTCGGCAGGCGGCATGACGCGTTTGACCTATCGCATGCCGACGCGGGGCCTGCTGGGGTTTCGTTCGGAGTTCATGACGCTGACCAAGGGGATGGGCACGATGAATTATGTCTTTTCCGAGTATGCCAAGTATGCCGGGGATATCAAGCACCGCAGCAACGGCGTGCTGATCTCGATGGAAGCGGGGAAGACGACGGCCTATGCCCTGGACGGCTTACAGCCAAGAGGGGTGCTGTTTATCGGGCCGGGAGAAGAGGTCTATGTCGGGCAGGTGATCGGCGAGTATAACCGGGAGACC
>CBDVCL010000269.1:0-4153 GCA_965372475.1 uncultured bacterium
GCGGCAGGCGGGACGCTACCTGCTGACCTTCAAGAATGAATTCAACTACCTGAGCTCGCTCTTCGGATTTCTCGGCCTGGCGTGGTTGCTTCGCCGGGGCGGGCGCGCCTTGTGGGGGCCGATGCTCGCGGCCTACCTGGTACTGATAGCGGCGGCGGTGATCTACCCCAGCCCGAGCGCCAAGCTGGTCTGGTTGCTGGATAACTACTTCCTGCCGGCTAACATGCTCTTCGCGGTCTTTATCGGCCTGGGCCTGATCGGCGTTGTGAGGTGGCTGGCGGCCCGTCTTGCTTTCGGGCAAAAGGGATTGGCGCTGTTGCTGGCCCTGCTGTTTCTCTTCCCCCTCTTTCGTAATTACCGGCGTAACGACGGGAGCTACTGCTACTACTCCTATGATTACGGGCGCAACATCCTCGCCACGACAGATCAGGGCGGCATCATCTTCGGTGAAGGGGACCACAACCTGATGCCGCTCTATTACCTTCTCTACAGCGAGGGGATGCGCCCGGACGTTTCCCTCGTCACCACCATCTTCCTGCATTTTGAGTGGGGGATGAATAACCTGAGAAGGACCTATCCGCAGTTGGACCTGGAGGATTACGGTGGCGATATCAATCGGCGCATCGTCGATATCGTCACTAACAACGCGGCCGATTACCCCATATACTACTCGACTAGCAAGGGGACGCTGGAGGAGTTCGACGTGCCGATCAAGGCCCAGCTCGTGCCTAACGGCCTGCTGCTTCGTTTCCTGGGGAAAGGGGACGCGGCGGTGTCCATGGAGGAATTGGGGCAACTCGCCCGTCCCTGGGAGGGATACCGCCTGCGCGGCCTCAACCAGCGCCTGCCCTGCGTAGACGCCAGCACGGACTTACTCTTCAGCTATTATGCCAGCGGCTACGTCAACCTGGGTAATTCACTGCAGCGAGGTGGCAGGTTGGCTGCTTCGCGTGATTACTACGGCCGGGCCCTCGAGGCCCTGCGCGGGTGCCTCGACTGCGATGATGATCTTGCCCCGGTATACAGCAACCTGGCTGCCCTGGCCGGCAGAAAGGGCAACTACTCAGAGGCAACGCAGCTGGTGGGCAAGGCGCTTGAACTGGATCCGGAATACGCCGGGGGTTACTCCAACCTGGGCAACATATGCCGCCTGCAGGGCGACTTCATCAAGGCGGAGGAGAACTACCGCCGCGCCCTGGGCCTGGACCCAGACTCCGACACTGCCCGCGGCAACTTGGACGGCCTGCTGGGCGAGGACCGGGGACGCCTGGCTTGGCAATACGTTTTTCGAGGCGATGAGAGCTCACGCCGGGGGGAAAGGGAACGGGCCGTGCAGGACTATGAGACCGCGGCAAAGCTGGGGTTGCGGCATGAGCGTCTCTTCTCTAACCTCGGGGTGATGTACGCCCAGGCGGGTGAGCGGGACCGGGCGGAGGAGAACTTCCGCGCGGCGCTGGAGGTGAATCCAGATTTCGCGGAAGCGCACCGCAACCTGGCCGTCCTCTTCCTGAAAGAGGGCGATTTGAAAGAGGCGCGGCGGGTGGCGGAGGCCGGGCTGGTGCGGGTGCCGGATGACGCGGCACTGCGGCAGGTGCGGGACGTGATCGTGGAAGCACAGGGGAGGAAAGGAAAGTAGGGCCGTCTATCGTCTATAGGCTATCGTCTATCGGGCGTAGCGCGACACGGGTCTATCCTGCCTTGCGTGGGAAGTATCGTTGCCTGATGCGCGATCGCCGATAGTCGATAAGCGGAGCTTGTCGCTTCGCGATAGACGAGCGACGAATAACGAGCGATGAACGACGATGAATAGACCAGGCATCATAGAGACAGTTGCACGTACCTGCTTCTACGCAGCGTTTGTCGTTACCCCTGTCTTTCTCATCTTCTCCCCGGGGAATACCGCAGCCTTGTCGGGCCTGGTCCTGGCCTTGGGGATGCTTGTCAGTTGCCTCGGCTTCTATTGCCTGGGAGGGCTCTGGGGCCGCGAGCAAAGGCTGAGGTGGACTCCCCGCCTGGTGCCTTTTTTCATCTTTCCCTTGCTTGCCGTCTTGTCCGTGTTGTTCTCCCGCGCCTCGTGGCACTGCTTGTTCGGGAACCCGGCGCGGTCTGACGGTTTGCTACTCGTTGTCGCAGGAGTGCTCGCCTTCCTGGGAGTCTGCGGCATGACGCGGGAAAAGAAGCAGGGGAAACGGTTCGTCTTCATGCTCCTGGCAGGAGGGTGTATCGTTGCCCTGGCCATATTATGCCGGTGGGGGTTCCGCGTGGGCAGCGGGGAGCTAGAGATGGGGTTCGCTCCCGGTCCGTTTCTTGCTACGCTTCTACCTTTGGGCCTGGGGCTCTTCTGGGAGGTACAACGCGCCGCGGCACGGGTGCTGCTGCTGGCGGCCTGCGTTATCCTTTTCCTCGCTCTCTGCCTCGCTGGTGGCGGGCTGGCGTGGCTCGGTTTCCTGGCGGGTTGGGGCTTCCTCTTTGCGCGGCGTGCCGGCTCGGCGGCGAAGGAGGCGCGCCGCGTGCGCAACTGGTGGATAGTGAGCGCAGTGGCCTTTACCCTGGTGTTGCTGGGGTTCGCGGTGTTGGCCCTGGTGCGGCAGGGATCGCCCCTGGCGGCAAGCGGCGAGCTGGTCGCGTCTGCGGGGGTTCGCTTCCCCGTATGGTGTGGGGCGGTGATGCTGATCATGCATAGCCCTGCCTGGGGACACGGGCCGGGCCTGTTCTATTGTCTCTTTCCGCGCGCGACAGAACCGGCGCTCAGCGTGTGGAGAGAAAGGTGGGCCTTTACGCCGCCGGACGCCTGCAGTGGGTTCCTGGAGACCGGCGTGGCCTTCGGCATTCCCGCGCTCTTGTTGCTGCTAGTGATGTTCTATGTTGCCTACCGTGCCAGCGGCAGGTCTGCCCCCTTTGTGGCGGCGCCGCTTGTCTCAGTGGTGGTGATCGGCTTCTTCTATAGTTGGGACCTGGTGACGTCGCTGCTGCTCTGGTCGCTCTGGGGGCTTGCGTTGTGCTCGTCATCGTGGAACAAGCGCCTGGTGGGTGAGTATTATTCTATCGTCGAGGTGCGTGGCTCGCGGCGCCGGCCATGGAACGCGATGTTGTTTTGGGTTGTGCTCCTTGTTCCGGTTCTATTTGTGCTGGGATGGATGTTGACCATCGTGCGTGCGGACCTATGCTGCCGGGAAGCGCGGCGCGAGATGTTGGCCGGACGGGGGGCGGAAGCGGTGGAGCTGGGCTGGAAGGGATTGCTTTGCCAGCCCTACCTGCCGCACCTCTACCTCCAACAGGCCGAGATGCACGCGCGAACGGGCCTGCCGGGAAAATGGGGGCTGGCTGGCTGGCGAGAGGCGGAACTGCTCCTGCAACGCGTCTGGGAGCTCAACCCGCTCGACCCGGTCTCTCACGCCAGGCTGGCGAGGCTCTACCTGGAGCTCTATCACACGCGGGGAGGGGATTGGCACCTGGTGAGCGCGCTTCGCCAGAACAACCTTGCGCTGGCGTGCGCGCCCCAGGATTTCCACCTGATGTTGGACCGGGTAGAGATGCTGTTCTTATCGAAGGATTATGATAAGGTGGACAAGGCGTGCGCGAAGGTCAAGGCCCTCTTTCCGCGCGCGGGGCAGCCTTACAGCTACAGCGCGCACCTGGCGATGCGGAGAGGCGATTACTCACGGGCCGTAGATGAGTTGGAACGGGGGGTGCGGTTGGAATGGCATGGGGACGATGGGGGACGGGCTGACCTCTATTCGAACCTGGCGAAGATCTACTGTGACCGTGGCGCGCTTGAGAAAGCGTTGGAGAGAGTGAGGATGGCGGTGGCCCTGGACCCATCCTTCCACGACGCGCGCTACAATCTGGGCTGGATACTCAAGAAGCTCGGCAGGAGGGACGAAGCTGCCCTGGCCTGGCGCGAGCTGTTGCAGATGAACCCGGAACACGAGATGGCGAGGAGGGGGTTGGAAAAGCTGGGAGTCAGTCGTTAGTCGTTGGTATTTGGTCGTTGGTATTCAGTTCTTGTCACCAAATACTAAATAAGAACCTTGGGCTATGCCCAAGAACCTTGTGAAGCGCGAGACGACGGGGTAGCCCCAGCGGGGCTACGACTTCATAAGAACCTTGGGCTATGCCCAAGAACCTTGTGAAGCGCGAGACGACGGGGTAG
>CBDVCL010000270.1:0-4143 GCA_965372475.1 uncultured bacterium
GGTCAGCGCAACAGGTAGAGAGAGCCGCAGGACAACGTCCTACATATTGTTGTCTCGCTCTCTTTCCCAGGGGCGCACGTTCTCGGGCGCGGCTGAGCAGCGCCCCTACATGGTATCAGTTGGCCGACGCCCGCTTTCGCAAGGCTATGGCGGGTAAACTCCAGTCGGCCACTACATTATTCTTGTGCCTAATCTAGACACCTAGGAACTCTTGCTTCTTACTTCCGACTTCCTACTTCCACCTGACCGAACGCAACCTCACAACCACCCCGCCAGGTGACAAGCCAGAACGGCCCCGACCAGCGTGTTGATAAGATTAAGTTCCTCGTTGTCGAGAAAGCCACGCTTCTCGAGGGAAAAGGAGAGGAAACTCTCGCTCAGGGCACCGAGCGTGGCGCCGATGAGTACCGCGGCGAGGCGGGGGCCGTCCAACAACCCGGCCAGGTATGGCGCGAGCGCCACCAGCGCCGCCGCGGCAAGGCCCGAGAACGTGCCGCCCAACGAGACGGCGCCGCTGGTACCAACGGGAACCTTCTTGAAGCTAAGCAGAGACACGGGCCGTCCCGGAAAAAGCTGGCCCAGCTCGCCACTCACCGTATCAAAAGCGGCAGTGGCAAAGGCGGCGGCAAGCGCGACCATGAAGAGCAGGTCCCCGGTGAGGTAATAGGCGAGGGCGGAGACCAGACCCACAAGGCAATTGGCAAGGGCGTGCTTGGCGCCCCGCCTGCCCCCCTGCTCCTGTGCCCGGCCCCGCGCCTGTTTCCTACGGTAGCCCGCCCTCGTCGCCAGGTTCGCGAGGAGATAAAAAGAAACAAGCGCCAGGTAGCCCGGCCAGCCGGACCAGCAGAACATCGCCACGCCAACGGGCAGGCCCGCGGCGAAACCGCCCTTGCTGACCTGGCCACGCGCCAGGGCGGCCAGGGCGATGGGCAGATTTATGGCCAGGGCAAGAAGCAGTCGCTCTATCGGCACGCTTCCGGGCACGAGACCCAGCGTGGCCATCCAGGTCAGCCACATCGCCGCGCCGGAGAGGAGCGGCACGCTGAGGTTGTCATCTATCGTCAGGGGCAATGACTCGACCAGGGCGCCGACGAACGCGCCCATCAAGGCGAGGTAAATGATGTCCCTGCCACCGAAGCTGTAGGACACCCAGCCATACAAGAGGAAAGCGCCGGCGGCAGCGGCCAGGAAGAAGGCCAGCGAACCAGCCAAGGTCTTCTCCCTGTTCCAGGGCAGGCGCGGCCCGTTTACGGCCTTACCAATGATCGTGGCGGCGCCGTCTCCCATCGCCATCACCGCCCAGGCCGCCGCCGCTATCTGCAGGGGCAAGAAGAGCACCAAAAGCAGGACGGAGAAGGGATAGATGGTTATGCCCGAGAGCTTCCCTTCGCCGGGACGGAATATCGCCGGGACAAGGCGAGGCAGGAGGGTGAGGTTGAAGCCGAGGGCGAGAAGGGCACAGACGGCCGCACCGGTGCGGTCCAGGTAGCGAAGCAGGAAGGCAAAGGCGATCAGGGAGATATGCGTCAGCTGGCGGCGCGTTTCTTTTTCCACAGAATACACCCCATAACGGCTTAACCGCAGATTAGCGTCGTTCCCCGTGCGTTGCATTTCGCATTTCGTCTTGCCTGTAAGCGATATGCGCTGCACGACGCACGGCGCACAAACCTAGCAAAATCTGCGGTGCCGATTTCTTCTTACCTTCTAAACAGCATCTTCAAACGGAAATACGACCTAAACACCGCGCGCATCAGGAACAGCTTCAGGCTGTACCAGATATCCTTCAATCCCCACCCCTCGGCGAAATAGCGCCCCTCGTAGGGCAGGACGACGATGCTCACCCTGACATTCGGAGCTATGCCCGTAGGGATGCTCTTATCGCGGCAGGCGCGGTACATATAATTGAAGACCTTGAGCATCTCCTCGTAGCCGGGTGAGGGCACCTTCTCGTAATCGGTATCCACGAGGGGGCGGAAGACGCAAACGGTGGGAAAACAACCGACGCCGGTGATGAAATCGAGGGCGCGATAAGTGTCTTCTAACGGTTCTAGACCGGCGATGATCTCGCCCGAGTTCTTGCCCACTCCCATCAACTTTGCCGTGTGCTTCATCGCCTCGTAGAATGCCTCCTGCGTCAAAGTATCCTGCTTGCCCGGGCACACTTCTGTAAATTTCTCGCGATTCCACAGCTCGAAGCAAAAAGAGAAATGGTCGGCGCCTGATTTCACAAGGCGATCGTACTGCTCAAGCTTCTTCGAGGGGGGTACCTGCACCCCCACCAAGAGGCCCGTCCTCTGCTTCACCGCCTTGACGTAGGGTTCGACCGCCAAAAGCTCGTCGCCGCCATAGTAGCCGGCGTTGAAATGGACGAAGGTTATCTTTGATTCCCGCTTTGCCGCCAGCGCCGTTTCCACCACGTCTTCGACGCTCTTTTCCTCCTGCTCGTAGCGCCCGATATTCAGTCCCGTACTGCAGAACTTGCAGTTTCGCTTCGGTTCGTCATCCCAATAGGAACAGATCTTGGTGGGGTAGACGCCGAGGTAGGTTCCCTGCAGGACGCCGACGCGTGACATCACCGTGCCCGAAGATGTCTTGGCCTGGTACCAGCCCGGCTGGGAGGGAAGCTTGACGCGGCACACCGCCTCGCCTTCGCGCAGCACGAAGTAATTGCCCTGCCGCTTGGCGAGCGAGAAAGGCGTGTCCTTGACGAACGGCTCCAGCACGGGGATATTCGCGAGCAGGCCCTGGGGCAGGATCACCTCGAGCCCGCTGCCCAGCCCTGCGCGCGTGCGCTGGATGGGCTGGGCGTCCTTCTCCAGCTCGCAGGAGTCATCTATCTTGACGCCCTTGCAGTATAGTTCTAACTTAAGCTTCCCCGGATTCAATTTCATTGCTCTCGTCCCGTGTCTCGTGTCATGTGTCTCGCGTCATCTACTGTCACTGGAACGCATGACCAGCGACCCGTGACCCGCGACGCGCGACGACCATTACTTCAGAAACCCCGTGACCACCCGCCTCACCACCGCCAAGGGCACGCCCTCCACGACTCGCACCCGCCCGATCCGCACCGGCAAAACGAGGCGGCTCTTTCCCGTGGTGAACTTCTTATCGTAGACATAGCTGGCGTGGATGTCTTTCCATCTCAGCTTGCTGAAGGCTGTGGGCAGGCCCATCCCTTCCACCAGACCGTGCAGGCGTTCGTAGCCACGCGCGGAGAAGAGACCCATCAAGAGAGCGATCTTCGCGGCGCAGAGCATGCCCACCGCCACCGCCTTGCCATGCGACAGGCCATACTTCGCGGCGTTCTCGGCCGCGTGGCCGATGGTGTGACCGAAGTTCAGTATGATCCTTACACCGCTTGTATCGCGCTCGTCCCGCTCTACCATCGCACGCTTGATCTCAAGGCAACGCCGCACCACGCCGCGCAGGTAGCCCGCCTGCCTCGCCATGATGCGCCCCTGAGCGCCCTCCAGGTCGGCGAAAAAGCGTGCGTCCTTGATCACGCCGTATTTGATCACCTCGGCCAGTCCCGTAGCGTAGTCGTCGCGGCGCAGTGTTTCCAGCAGGGAGACGTCGACGAGAATGCCGCGCGGCTGGTAGAAAGAACCGACAAGGTTCTTGTGCGTGGTGTAGTCGATGCCCGTCTTGCCCCCCAGCGAGCTGTCCACCTGGGCGAGCAAGGACGTCGGCACCTGGAAGAGGGGAACGCCCCGCTTATAGGTCGCGGCGAGGAAGCCGCCCAGGTCACCTACCACGCCGCCGCCAAAGGCGATCACCGCGGCACGCACCGCAAGGCCGTCAAAGGAATTAAGCGCCTTGATCAGGCCCTGGTAGCTGGAGAAGCTCTTGCTTCGCTCCCCTTCCGCCACGGCATGCAGGCGGCAGCACATCCCGGCTCTCTTCATCACCGCGCTGAGGCGACGGCCGTAGAGGCGGGCTACACGCTTGTCCGTGAGTACGAAGAAGTCCATGTCCCCCAGGCCTGCCTGCCGCAGTGCCGCGGGAAGTTTCTCCAGGGCCTGGAAATAGACGCAATGGCTTCGCTTTCCCAGTTTTACTTTCATTCTCTCGGCCATGTCTTGACCTCTTACATACCCCGCCTAGCGGCGGGTGGCGCCCGCAGAGGGACGCCACTACTGCATA
>CBDVCL010000271.1:0-4122 GCA_965372475.1 uncultured bacterium
GTTGCTTCCATACAAGAAGTAGCGTAGCACCCCTTTGGTCACCGCCAGGCGACCAACGACGATAAAAGCGGCCGTGGCCGCTTTTATGTTCTTGATAAGACCGCTTCTCAACGACATCCCGGCTTGACAGGGGGGGCTTGTCCTGTTATCGTTGGAAGCCTTCAGCACTGAAAAAATCTGTTTTTCTGCTTGACAGCCCATCCGCTTTACATATACAATATGTTGTGCTTTTGATGTGCGGTGATACAATATATTGAGAAGCGTAAAGGGAGGAAACAATGGCATTAGACAGCGTTATCAAAAGAGACGGCAAGGTAGTCGATTTTGATATTTCTAAAATAGAAGAGGCGGTCTACAAGGCGGCCGCTGCCGTGGCTAAACGGGAGGGCAAGAAGCCGAATCGGCTCACAGCGGCCAAGGTGGCGAAGAAGGTCTACACGCTCCTGCAGAAGGAATTCAAGCAGGGGCCGAACAGCCCTTCGATCGAGGATATCCAGGACAAGGTAGAGAAGGCACTGATGCTGATGGGCCACGCCAAGACGGCGCGCGCCTATGTCATCTATCGTGAGGAACGCGCCCGCGCCCGTTCGATGAAGCGCAAGGGCGACAAGGGCCTCAAGCATACGCTGGACGAGGCGAAGAAGGCCGACACGACGGACATGGGCCTCTTTGTGCGCGTTTCCGCCGACGACATCATCACCTGGGACCGCAACCGTATCGTCAAGTCGCTGGTGAAGGAAACGGAGATAGACGAGGACCGTGCTTTCGTCATCGCCTACGAGGTGGAGAAGGACGTAAAGAAGGCGAAGATCGCCGCTTCTTTGACCGCGCCCCTGATTCGCGAGCTGGTCAATGCCAAGCTGACCCTATACGGGCTGGTCGAGGAACGGGCACGCTATACTCGCCTGGGTGTGCCCGCGGCCGACGCGCGCCAGATTATCATGAGCGCGAACAAGGAGAACGCCAACATCCCGCACAACCCCGAGGCGACCAACCTGCACCTCGCCGAGACGATCAAGAAGGAGTTCGCCCTGTTGCACGTCTTCAGCCGGGACGTTGCGGACGCGCACATGCGCGGCGACATCCACCTGCACGACCTCGGCTTCATTGACAGGCCGTACTGTTCGGGGCAGTCCCTGGAGTACGTGAAGAAATTCGGCCTCGACCTGCCCCGCTCACTGTCCATCGCCAAGCCCGCCAAGCATCCCGAGACCCTGCTCGCGCACATGGTCAAATTCTCGGCCGCCCTACAGGGGCACTTCGCGGGAGCGATCGGCTGGGACGCGGTGAACCTTTTCTTCGCCCCTTTCACCGAAGGGATGTCCGACAAAGATCTGAAGCAGTTGACGCAGATGCTGATCTACGAGTATTCACAGCAGGCCGTAGCGCGCGGCGGCCAGGCGATCTTCAGCGACGTGAATATCTACTGGGAGGTGCCTGATCATTTCGCCGACGTCGAGGCGATAGGCCCGGGCGGCAAATTGACGGGACGCAAGTACAAGGAATACGAAAAGGAGGCGCAGCGCTTCGCCTGGAAGATGTTCGAGGTATACGCGGAGGGTGACGGCTGCGGCCGCCCCTTCTTCTTCCCCAAGCCGCTCGTGCACATCACGCGCGCCTTCAGGGCGACCGAGGGTTCGGACCGCTTCATGCAGCACATCTGCGAGGTGGCGGCGAAAATGGGAAACACCTATTTCGTCTTCGACCGCGGCTCCACCGCCAAGATATCCGAATGCTGCCGCCTCTCCTTCGAGTTGGAAGAATCAGACCTGGAGGACGCCAAGCAGCCCTGGCGCATGCGTTACAGCGCCATCCAGAACGCCACTCTGAACCTGCCCCGTGCCGCCTACCGCGCGCGCGGCAACAAGGAGAAGCTCTTCGCCAACGTGGACGCGATGTTTGATTTGACGGTGAAGGCGCATTTACAGAAGCGGAAATACATCGAGGAACTGCTGGCGATGGGCGACGGCGGGCCGCTGGCGATGCTGGCGATGAAGCGTGACGGCGAGCCGTACCTGCGCATGCACAGGGCTACCCACCTCGTGGGTATCCTCGGGCTGAACGAGATGGTGCAAGCTCAGAGCGGTGCGCAGATGCACGAGACACAGGATGCCTACCAGCTTGGCGTGGAGATGGTCAAGCACCTGGGGGGTAAGGCGATAGAGCATACCAAGCGCCACGGCATCCGCTTCGTGCTCGAGCAGACTCCCGCCGAATCAACCGCCTACCGCTTCGCGCGCCTGGACATGGAGCATCATCGCCAGCAGGCGCAGGCGGTGATCAAGGGTGACGTGGGCAGTAACGAGATATACTATACCAATTCCACGCAGATGAACATCGGCTCGGAGCTCACGCCCTTCCAGCGCATCATGCTCGAGGGCCGCATGCATCCCTACATCTCGGCGGGCGCCCTCTCGCATATCTGGCTCGCCGACTCCCAGCCCGACGCGAAGGCGATGGCGGCGCTGATAGGCCGTATCTACCGCAGTACGCAGAACGCTCAGGTGGCCTTCTCGCCTGAATTCACCGCCTGCAACAAGTGCAACAAGGTGACGCGCGGCCTGGGGGACAAGTGCGGCGCCTGTGGCACCGAGGACGTTGACCACATCACGCGCGTCACGGGGTACTTCTCGCGCACGAGCGGTTGGAACAAGGGCAAGACGGCTGAGCTAAGAGACCGCTTCCGCTCTAACGAGGCCAAGGTCTTCAACTCAGAGAAGAGCGCGACGCTGCAGCCGTTTTTCGGGGACGGTGAGGACGGCAAGGTGCTGGTGCTGGGTAAGCCCAATTGCCAGCGCTGTGCCGAGGCGAAGCGGGTGCTGAAGGAGGACTTCAAGAAACCGATGGCCTACCGCGATGTGAGCACCAAGGCGGGCAAGGCCTTCCTCGCGGACATCGGCCTGATAGAGCACGCTGTGGATACCTTGCCGCTCTTGATCTACGAGGGCCAGCTTTATACGGAGATAGGGCGGCTGAAGAGGGTGCTCAAGGCGGAAGCCGCGGATGTAACGACTAATGCGTAGTATTGAGTGATGGGTATTGAGTATTGGGTCCAGCACAGCGGCGCCCGAAAGGGCGCCGTTGTTATCTATTGAATCTTGAAGCGAGAAGGAGGAAATTACTGTGAGCAACGAAAAGTGCTATGTTTGCCAAGATGATGCAACAGTGAAGGCCATTCCGCCGGAAATGCCAACCTTCTACTTCTGTCAATGCAGTTTGTGCGGGAAGTTCTACATCGGGTGCTATGCGATAATGTTCGGTGATAAGTTGCTGGAAAACCACGCGAAGATTGCTGCGGTCATAAGAAGTCATAACGCCCATGGCAATCACACGCCGACGATATACCATGACCAAGAATCGCTGGACAGGGACACAACGGGGAGGGATAGGGAAGAGAAGAAATACCACTTTACGATAGATCATATGATCGCGCAGTATCCTAAATCTCTAGAGGACCGAATCGCAAAGAGCTTGGCTAATCTATATGCCTTGTCTGAGGAAGGTGGTTTTGGAACTCCTGTGGTGATTGGCCCGAAAGACTACCCGTTGTTGTATGCGGCAAGTAGTGGCAGGGAGGCCGTGACTGCTGTCGTGGACACCTTGGCTGAACGAGGATTTGTTAAGGGGAGTGGCGTAGGCACGGCGAGTATGAGCATAACCTTGACGAGTGAAGGGTGGAATACCGGAGAGGCCTTCACCAAGAAGACAGGGCAAGCGATAGGATTCTTGAGTAGGGAAGATGCCTAGTTCTCGTTGCAAGACTGACGCTAGTCTTATGGTCTGCTACGAGAAGAAACTCAATCTGTGAAATCTGTGGATCGATTCATAATCAGTGTAATTGGACTTTGGAAAAGGTTATGCGAACGGCAGTGCCAAAAGAAAAATCTGTGAAATCTGTGTAATCTGTGGATATAAAAGGTATAAAAGGTTTTGAGGAAACGCTGCTCGACTACCCGGGCCACCCGGCGATCATCGTCTATTTCCACGGCTGTGAGTTCCGCTGTCCCTTCTGTCACAACGTCGGCCTGGTGACGCGCGAGGACGACCCTGACATATCCTGGCCGAAGTTTAAGGGGGAGGTGACGAGCCGCGTCAACCTGGTGGAGGCGGTGGTGGCCTCGG
>CBDVCL010000272.1:0-4116 GCA_965372475.1 uncultured bacterium
GAATGTGTATACTATGTCTCCGAACACCCGTTTACCATGTCCCCGGTCTGAACACTCCCCCCGTCGAGGGGGGAGGAAGATGGTAGGGCTATTTCTTCTTCTTCTGTTCCCAAGGCCTTGAAGTATGGCCGCCGACCTTGCTGGGGATGACGATGCCGAAGAAGGCCGAGACAGTCGCCACACCTGTTCCCATCACCAGGGCGACGATGATCACCGCCGCCGTGGCTCCAGAAGTAAGCTGAAGCGAGCCGCTCAGCCCTAGGATCATCGCCGGAACACCCACGGCTATCACCACCCCGGCCAAGACACCGATAATGCCCATCAGTGTGCTTGAGAACTTCACGCCGCCGTTTCCTTGTTTCTCTGTCATTGCCTTAATCCTTTCTTCTCTTAGGTATTACATCTAACGCCTCGCGCATCGCTGAGAGCGCGTAACGGCAGCGGCTTGCCGCCGTATTCGTCGAGACCGACAACGTCTCGCCTATCTGGCGGAAGGTCAGGCCGACATAGTATTTCATCCTGATCACCGCCTGCTGGCTTTCGGGCAATCCCGCCAGCGCCCGTTCCAGCTCGAGGGGGCTGATCTCGAACTCGGCCTCCTCTTGCTGCGGCGCCGCGGGTTCGGGCACCTTATCCAGCGACGCGTGCCGCCTGCGCCTGGCGCGCCTCTTGAGGGCGTTGACGTGGATGGCGCGGTAGAGATAAGCGGCCAGGTTCTTTATCTCTATCTTCCCCGCCCGTTTCAACACCGCCGCCAGCGTGTCCTGCAGGACGTCCTCGGCCTCAGCGGTGTCACCCACGATGCGCGCCGCGACACGCACCATCTTGCTTCTCTCTTCCTTCACCAACCGCTTGAGTTGTTCGCGCGCGCTGTCAGATGTCATTGGCGGCCTTTGGTAGTATGATCCATTGGGAGGGGGTTTTGTCTACTTCATGTCGTAGCAAGGTTCCAAGGTGGCAAGGTTTCAAGGACCTCGGAACTCGGACCTGGGGGATCGGAGGCAAAAGCCGCGAACGACAAGGGCGCACACCGTGCGCCCCTATACGTCTTGCGAGATTATTTGGGAGCACGCGGAGGTGCTCCCCTACGCGGGCGCGGCTGAGGGGCGGGTTTGAAACCCGCCCCTACGATACGTAGGTGCAAAGGGACAAAGGGTTAAAGGTGCAAAACTTCAACCCTACTTCGTGCCGCCCCCCTTGTCCACGTTGAAGTGCTTATGGAGGAGATAGCCGTCCTCGCTGACGCCGTCGAAGGTGACCCGCCACTGCTGTCCGTCCTCGGTGATGCCCTTGACGACGTAAGAGAACTGGGTGCGCGTCAGCTCCAGCTGGCGCAGGGGGACCATGTCGTATATCATGCAGTCGTCCTTCTTGTATTTCTTGTAGGTGTCGCCAAAGAGCTGAACGCCGATATCGTAGAACTTCGTCTTGTCGATGAAATATGTCTTCGCCCCCGCGGGGTGCGTGTGCAAGAAGTTGCGGTACATCGTCACGACCAGACCCGTCTTTACCCCGCTGTCGATGAACTTCTTCGTGTCCTCGTCGAGAGAATACTCGCGGCGCTTGCCCATCAGCAGGTCAGCGGCGTCGCCCGTGGTGTGCAGGTCGAGGAATATGCCCTGCTTGGGATGGAGGCCGATAACCAGGCCCTCGCGCACGCGCTGCCAATTGCCCTCGCCAGCGTGCTTGAAAAGGATGACGTTGGGGAATTCCCGGTAGGGAGGGCGCACGGAGACGGCAACGAGGCCGGTGACCATGGGCGTGATCTCAAGGATCTCGAAGCCTACCCCCTTAACCCTGTCCGTGACCATCGCCTGGATGGCCTTGAAGGCCCTCTTGTGAGGGAGCTTCGCGAGGCCAGCTCCCATGAGCACGATAAGCGCGAGTGAAACCACGAGGGCAATAGATAGTCTCTTCATAGTGCCTCCTAGTTTGAGCGTAACAATCATATCACCATTCGGGGAGATATGCAATACGGCGTGTCTTCGTAGGTCTGATCGAGGGTAGGGGTTTCTGCAATTCTACTTCCAGTTGTGGGGTTCGAAGACGCCGAACCTGTCGGCGGGCCAGTAGATGTAGTCCAGCCGCCCCCTGATGCTCTCGCGCGGGATGGGTCCGTAGAACCTGCTGTCGGCAGAAAAGCTGCGGTTGTCACCGAGAACGTAATAGTGCCCCTCGGGTACGAGCGTTTTGGCGATCGTGCCGCCGCTCTTCATATAGGGCGCTATGGATACGAGGTAGCCGGCCTTGACGTTCTTCTCCCTGTATACCCCGCTCCCCTGTTTATCAAGGGACTCGGGCTCCAAGTCTCTTACCACCCTCTCGCGCGGCAGCTTATTGCCGTTGACCAATACTTCGTATTCGCGTATCTCTATTGTCTCCCCCGGCAGGGCGATGACTCGTTTGACGTAATCCTTGGCGGCATCCAGGGGGTAGATGAAGACGATCATGTCCCCCTTCTTCGGGGTCTCCTTCCTATATACCTTCATATTCACAAACACCCTATCGCCTATGATCAGGCTCGGCTCGTTGCTGCTGGAAGGTATCCGGTAAGCCCTGATCAACTGAAAAGTGTCCGGCCCGATGGACCAGCAGAGGGCGATGAGCAGCAAGTAGACATACCACCTGTTGAGCCGGCCCGGAATGAAGCGTTTCTTCGCCCTGCTTGCCGCAACGATGGAATCAATTACCACATAAATAAACCCCAACACCACGATGATGCCCAGGCCATACATCGTCAGCAAAGCATAAAGGCCTGTAATTGAAGGGCCCAAATGGGCAACGGCGGCAAATACTCCCACCAGCACCAAGGCAGAAAGAACGTAGATACCGTATATCCACAGCCCCTTCCGTGCCCTGCCGCAATAGATGTGCCCGACTCCGGGGGCGAGTACGGTCAACAACAGCGCCAGCCAGGTCTTGCGGGGCTTGGGGTTTTTCATATTTACCTCATTGATCATGCATCATGTAGGGGCGTATCCGCCTTCGACAAGGGCTTCCGCCTTCGACAAGGGCTACGGCGGACAAGACGGCGGACAGGTTGCAATACGCCCCTACCCTTCGGCAGGCTCAGGGCAGGCAACCTTGAGGGCAACAACCGTTCCCATGAAACATGGGCTTGTGGGCAGCCACGGGGGGCTGCCCTTACAACCAGAAGGTGAACAACCGTTCCCACGGAACGGTTGTTCTATACTATCCCTTTGACCCACAAGATGTTCTGGCCCTCGCTGCGGCGTTTGGCGAAGCCCATCTTTTCGTGGAAGGCCTGGGCGTGCTTGTTGCCGACGAGGGTGTTGCTGTAGATACGCGTGAAGCCCTTGGCGCGCACCTCGTCCTCGAAGTGCTTGTATAGGGCTCTGCCCAATCCCTTGCCGCGGAACTTCTTCTTGAGAGCGATATCAAAGAGGTGCACGGTCTCACCCGGGTCATCCTCACCGCGCGGCCAGGGACCATAGCGATACCAGCCTATGAGCTTGCCCTTGTCCGTGGCCATTATCCTGATCGTGTCGTGCTCGAAATCCAAGTGCTCACGGAAGAGGCGTTCCACTTCATTCTTGCCCATCTTCTCCCCCGCCGCCTCGAGTTCCTCGGAGACGAGAGAGAGGACAGCCATGTAATCCCTTTCTTCGTAGTCGCGGAAGGTGTGGGTCATAATTCTTCGGACCTGGGAGCTCGGACCTAGGGACTCGGATTTGCGTGCTCTCAGAATGCCAGCTTGCTTCAAAGTTTACCACGCTATCCTGGTCAAGGCAAACGATGCGTCTATGTCCCAGCGCTCGCTCGTCAACTTCTCGAGGAAGCGGAAGTCGTGGCTGACGAGCAGCAAAGCACCCGCCTTCGACACCGCTCCCATCGGCATTACTTTGAAGGAAGGGAGCGGCGGCTACGGCGCGGCAAGCACGGGCAAGGACCAACATCATCGCGCCACATGCAACACGTAACCGTTCCCCTCGCTCGTGCCACGCTTTGTGTTCCAGCGTATATCAGTCAGACAATCCAAGAAACGAAGATCATGACTTACAAGCAATAGAGCACACGGACACTCGCTAAGGGCCTCCTCGAGGCATTCTATGGACGGCAGGTCCATGTGGTTCGTCGGCTCGTCCATGATGATCA
>CBDVCL010000273.1:0-4114 GCA_965372475.1 uncultured bacterium
ATGGATGTTCCTCACGTACTTGCCGAAGACGTCCAGGGAATCAACGGGATTACCCTTGCCATAGAGGATCAGGTTCGCGGGGTCCAGGTTCACGCCCATGTTGCCCGTACCCACCTCTTCTATCAGCCGCAGCATCGTCACGGGCGTCTCCTGCCCCGTCTCGAACCAGAACTCCACCCCCAGCTTCTTGCAATGCTCGGCGATATCGCGCACCACGCCGACCACCTCCTTGAAGGCAGGATCGGTAGCGTTCTCGGGGATGAAGCCGAGGTGAGTGATGATGGCGGGAAGTCCCAGCTTGGCAGCAAACTCCGCCCCCTGCTTGAGCACTTTTACTCGCTCGTCACGGTACTTCACGGGCACAATGCCCAAGGTCTCGGGACCTTCGACGAAGTCCCAGACCTTCGGCCCGGGCCAGCCCGTCCAGAGACCGGTCGCCCTGACTCCCGTTTCCGAGGATACCTTCTTGTATGCTGCCGCCGTCTCCTCGGTCCAAATGCCAGCGTCCCAAGCGCAGAGCTGGCAGCACTTCAGGCCCATCTCCTGCACCTTCTTCAAGCCGCCCAAATCAGCGGTGAGGGCGACCAGTACGCCTATTTCATTCTTCATAGCGCCTCCGTTGGTCTTGTCTCGTGTCACGGGTCACGTGTCACGGGTCATTGCTTAAGCGACGCGGGACACGCGACACGCGACGCGCGACAGTTAATAAGGGAAAATCTCGTCCAATCCTACTTCCCTGAAATCCCCCAGCTTCTTCAAGCCTTCTATATCGACATTATCACGGTGCCCAAGGATGGCGATGGTCAAGGGCCGTCCCTTGAATCGCGCCGAGAACGCTCCCAGGTCTTCCAGCTTGTATCTCAACACTCGCTTGAAACGCTTTGCCCTGGGGTCACCCCCCATGATGCCCTGCTCTTCCCAGCGCAGGACGGAGAAAGGCACCTCGCGGAACTTGATGCGGTTGGTGCGGTAGCGCTCCTCTACCGACTTGGCGGTCTCGGCGAACCGCTCATCGCCCAGGGGCGGCTCCCGCAATAACTGTCCCAGCAACTCGGTAGCCTCGATGGTCTTATCCGCCTGGGTGTAGACGACGCCGTAAAGCTGGTTCTCGTCCCCCGCCCAGTGCCCCCAGCCATACCCTCCCCAGGCGGCATAGGCCAGCGCCCGCGCCTCGCGCATCTCCTGGAACACGAGCCCACTCATGCCGCCGCCGAGGTAACTGCTGAAGAAGATGTAGTCGACCGCCTTCTCCGCGTCCAGCACCTCGTCTGCGGCGGAGATGCTCACCTGCGACTGGACCATGTCGCGGTGGGCGAAGAGGATGCGCGTCGCTTCCGGCTTGAGGTAGCTGACCGGTTGGATCTCCCTGGCTTTCTTATACTCCGTCCTGCCGTCGTCCAGCAGCTTAATGATCTCCTGCGGTTCCCGATTCCCGATGTAATGGATGTTCCTTTCATATTCCCAGAGCTTCGCCAACAGCTCCACCAGCTCCCCCGTCCTCAGGGCCTTCAGCTCCTCGTCGTTCAACTCGTGAAGCACGGAGCTTCTCTCTCCGCGCTGAGCGTATTCGTCAAGCGCCGATTTGACGTAATCCGGGTTCTTCTTGTTGTCCACGTGCGCGCCGATGGCCACCTCCACCATTTTCGCCAGTTTGTCCTTCTCAATGTTCGGCTCGCGGAAACGGCGCAGAGCTAACTCCAGTGACTTCTCCAGGTTCTTGTCCAGGCCGCTGACGTTAACGAACCACCACCTCTCGTCGCTACCCGTAAAGGTAGAAGTCCCGAGGCGATATAGCTCCCGACTGAAATCCTCTGCGGACATCTCTCCTGCGCCTGCCAGCCCCAGCAGTTCGAGAGCTGCCCATAACGCCTTATCGTGCCGCGTGCCGAACTTGAAACCGATGGAGAGCGAGAAGAGGTCGTTGACGGGGTTGGGCCCGGTATAGGCACGGCCCCACTTAGCGTCCGTGATCTCGTAATCCCGCCCCTGCTTGAGGAAATACGGTTTGAGCGGCTTGGCGCGCTGCGCCAGCACTTCGGCACTGTAAGCCGATTGCCGCGCCGGGTCGATATCTACCTTCGTAAAATCCGGCTTACTTATCTTCGGTATCTCGGGTTTGCCATCGCGGCGGTAGACGACGACGTAGTCGCCGCGCAGATAGTTGTGAGCCACGTGCAGGACATCCTTCTTCGTCACCTTGCGCAGGCGGTCCAATTGGCCCACCGTCCTCTCCCATTCCTCGAAAGCGGCGAAGGACCTCGCCATCATCGAGACACGCGCGCCATCGGACTCCAGCCCCTGTTTCTCGCCTATCTCGAAATTGGTAATGATCGACTTGATATCATCGTCCGTGAACTCCCCTGCCTTGAGCTTCTTCACCGTTCCCAGCAACAGTTTCTCTACCCGCTCCAGCGTCTGGTCCTTCTTCGGTACGCCATACATGTAAAACGCCCCCGCGTCGTTCGAGAAGTTAGGGTAGCAGCCCGCCGATTTCACCTTCTGCGCCTGGTTCAGCGTGATATCAATGATGCCCGTGTTGGAATTGGCCATCAGCATGTCCATCACCGTGAGCGCCTCGACATCAAGGTGACTGCTTTCCACAAGCGGCCAGGCAATCACGACCATCTCCTCTGCCTCGTATTTCACCTCTAGGCGCTCCACTTTCCTCGGCGGCGGCAAGTCCCATACGCTTGGCTCGGGCAGGGGCTTAGCGACCCAGGAACCGAAGTACTTCTCTATCAGCTTGAGCATCGCCTCGCGCTGGAAATCACCTGCCATCACGATAGCCATGTTATTGGGCACATAGTAAGTCTCGAAGAAATCATACATCTGCTTCAAGGAGGGGTTCTTCAGGTGCTCGAGGGAACCGAGCACCGAATACTGGCCGTAGGGGTGGTGCTTGTAAAGCTGCCTGTTCGCCGCCTCCCAGATGATGCGCTGGGCATTATCCAGCGACATGTTCTTCTCCTCGTATACCGTCTCTATCTCCGTCTGGAAGAGGCGGAAGACGGGGTCGGCGAAACGGTCGCTCTCCACGCGCGCCCAGGACTCGGCGCGGTTCGACGGGAAACTGCACACGTACATCGTGTATTCCGTGCCGGTGAAGGCGTTGATACCGTTGAAGCCAAGCTGGTTGTACGTCTTGTCGAACTCGTTGGGGATGGCATACTTGCTCGCTTTTATGTTCTGTGCGTCAATCTGGCTGTATATCTCCTCACGCTTCTTCGCGTCCTTCGTGACGAAGAGCTTCTCGTAGAGCTCGCGGATCTTGTCCAGGTGCGCCTTCTCCGCCGCGTAGTCAAGCGTACCCAGCTTGCCCGTGCCCTTGAAGAGCATATGCTCCTGGTAATGGGCCATGCCTGTGCTGTCGGCGGGGTCGTGCTTGTTCCCGGCACGCACGGCTATCCAGGCGCTGACACGTGGTTCCTGGTGGTTGGGGCTTAGGTATACGGTGAGGCCATTCGCCAGGCGGTGCACCGTGGCCTGGAGCATGTCATCGGCCAGCGGCTTCTCTACCACGGCGGGAACACTGGGCGCGAGATCTGAAGCGACTACGAATGGAACAACAACAATAGCGAGAAACACCAGAGACAGGACAGCTCTGAAGGTCTTCATGATCATATCCTCCGAGTTACTAGAGGATATTAGTATATCAATGGGGGTTAATCAAGGGGATTGGCGAGTATCCGCCGTTGGTGTTGGAGATGTTGAATGTTAGGTCATTACTTGTGTTTGCTAGAGTCGCCACGAGCATAATAGACCATCGTCAAAACTCCTCCCCAGACGAGGAGAATACTTAACAATATGAGCAGAAAACGATGGTCCGGGAACACCTTCGTCGCCTGGAGGCCGGTTAATATTCCAACTGCAATTAGAAGAATGCTCGTTGAGGAAACGACGATTTCTTTCTTGCTTGGTTTCATAACCCCATTATGAGCAGTAGTGATAACAAAGTCAACAAGATGAACTGGCCGGGGAATAGAATTGACAAGCGAGTTAGCGGCGTGATATGATGCGGTATCTTGAGCCGAGATAGCTCAGCTGGTAGAGCAGTGGACTGAAAATCCATGTGTCGGCAGTTCAACTCTGCCTCTCGGCACCATTCGACTCGCTG
>CBDVCL010000274.1:0-4104 GCA_965372475.1 uncultured bacterium
CCCCTGTTGCGGAGCCTGCCGCGCTTCCCGCCTCTTCGACACCTCCCATCTCAGCCGTCTCCTCCTCGACAGGCAAGAACTCCAGGCTCTGGAAACCCCTCAAGGGAAAGATCGCCTGTGTCTCACCCGTATCCTTAAAGCCCTGGAATGAGTAAAAACGAGCCAGAACCATCCAATGCAAGTCGATGTTATCGTAGCTGGTGCCATCCTTGAGCTTCAGGTTTATCGTCGCCGCGCCCTGCCGCTGACTGAAAGCGTCCGCGCCCTTGACCACCTGCAGCGATTCAATTACGTCAAAAGGGATCGGCAGTAGGCTCTCGTTGAAGGTGATCACCAGGTCTTGCCGCTCGCGGCGGTCCGGCCAGTTTATTCGCTTGAAATCGTCAAACACAACCGTGACACCCCTGTCCAACAGCACCCTGACCGGGTGATGGCGTTCCCTGGCCGACAGCGGGGCGGCAAGCAAGAGCACAAGGAAGATGATTGTGAGCGGCATATTTCGCATTTGCTAGACCTATTATATTATAGCAGAAAGCGAGGCGCGAGTCAAGGAGGGTCTCGTGAGCGAATATCAGTCTGAATGCTGAATTATGAAGGCTGAATGCTGAAACTGACTCCATTCATAATTCACCATTCAGAATTCATAATTCCAGGCCTTTGGCCGCAAGTTACTTCCGGCGAAACTCAATGCCTTCCACGTCAGGCAACTCGGACAATGCCTTCACCAACTCGCGCGAAGGTTTGAGGCGCATTTTCTCCTCCAGGTCAATGACCACTTCGCCCTCCTTCTTGGTCATCATGTGCAGGAAGAACGGCTTGTCACCCGCGTGGTCAGCCACCTTTTTCCTCAGCTCCTTGAGGAAGCTCTCGTCCGGCACCAGTTGCTTTATCTTCAGGTGCACGGAATCCGTCAAGCGCGCCCAGGCCTCCCCCAGAAGCCCAACGTCCTCGGCGATCAGGCTCAGGCCCTGGCTCTTCCTGTCCACATTGCCCAGCAGGTAGATGGCGGTGCCCTTACGGATATGCACGCCGCTGCGCCGCGTCACCTGCGGCCAGGCGATCGCCTCTATCCTGCCCGTCGTATCCTCGAGACGGAAACGAAGGTACTCCTCCCCGCTGTCGCGCAAATGCGCCGAGCGCACGCCGAGAACGAAACCCGCGGCGCTCACCTTGCTGCCATCAGCCATCTCCGGCACGGCCGCGAGGCTATCGGCCGCGAAATACCTTATCTCCTCCTCGAACTCGTGCAAGGGATGCCCGGAGAAATAGGCGCCCCCGAGTTCCCGTTCTGCTTGCAGTCTCTCCCCCACGGGATAGTCCCCGCTGCCGTCGTGCTTGAGGTGCAGGATCCCCGCGTCGCGGTCGGCGGCCCCGTCCAGCCCGGCAAAAAGATTGTCCTGGCCCCGTTCCCTCTCCTCTCGGTCGCGCCAGGCGACTTTCAAGGCATCCTTCAGCTTTTCGGCAAGGGCCTTGCGGGAATGGCCAAAACAGTCGCAGGCCCCCACCCGCACCAGGCTTTGCAGCGCCTTCTCGCCCACGGCGCCCGGATCCAGGGAGACAAGAAGATCATAGAAGGTCTCGAACTTCCAGCCGGCCTTGCGCCGTCCCTCGACCACCGCCTCCGCGGCAGCCGTGCCGACGTTCTTCACTGCCGCCAGCCCGTACCTGATCTTCCCATCTTCGACGCTGAAGAGGGCGCGGCTCTTGTTGACGCAGGGCGCAAGCACTTCCACCTTCATGCGGCGGCTGTCCTCGACGTATTCGCCGACCTTGTCGACGTCTCCTACCCAAGAGCTCATCAACGACGACATGAACTCCGCGGTGTGGTGCGCCTTGAGAAAAGCTGTCTGGTAGCTGATCAAAGCGTAGGCCACGCTGTGCGACTTGTTGAAACTGTAACGGGCGAAACCCGCCAAATCGGCGAAGACCTTCTCAGCGGCCTTCTTGCTGATCCCCTTCTCCCTCGCCGCAGCGCTGAATTCCTGGCGCAGCTTGGATATCGCATCCTCCTTGCCGGCGACCAGCGCCCTGCGCAGGATGTCAGCGCGGCCGGGACTCATCCCGCCCATCGCGGCCGCGATGCCCATCAACTGCTCCTGGTAGATCATCACACCGTATGTCTCCGCAAGGACTTCATCAACCGCGGCGTGAGTCTTGGGAGCCTTGGCCACGCCAATGCGCCTCTTGACGTAATCCTCGGCCTTGCCAAGCGGGCCGGGGCGGAAAATAGCCAAGAGCGCTACCAGGTCTTTAAAACAGCTCGGCTGAAGCCGCCGCGCGAAATCACGCATACCAGCGCTCTCCAGTTGGAAGACCCCGCCCGTCTCGCCGCTGGCGATGAGCTCGTACGCCGCCGCGTCATCCAGGGGAAGCTTGCCCGTCTTCAGTTCTCGCGCCCGATGCCCCAGCAAGCCCAGGCAGTTCTCTATCACGGTAAGGTTGCGCAGGCCCAGCACGTCGATCTTGACCAGGCCCAGGCTATCGATGTCGTCCTTGCTATACTGGGTGACTATCATCCCTTCCCCTCCGGGGCCGGACGATTTGAAGAGCGGCACGACCTCCATCAGGGGTTCGCGCGAAAGGACCACCGCCGCGGCGTGGACCGAGGGGTTCCGCAGCAGTCCCTCCAGCTTCTGGGCCACCAACAACAGGCCGGGATGTTTCTCCAGCGCGGCCGCCAAGCGCCCGCCTTTACCGAGAGCATCGGCCAGGGTCTCCGCCCCTTCCGGCATCTGGCGCACCATCTCGTCCACTTCCGAGGCGGACAGGTTCATCACCCGGCCCACCTCGCGCAAGACGGCGCGCGCCTGCAAGCGGTTGAAAGTGCCGACGCGGGCAACGTGTTCGCGCCCGTATTTCTCGACGAGGTAATCAAATATCTCTCCCCGCCTCTCATCCACGAAATCTATATCTATGTCCGGGGCGGTGACGCGCTCCGGGTTCAGGAAGCGTTCGAAGTAGAGGCCGTAGCACAGCGGGTTGACCTGCGTGATACCCAGGGCGTAGGCCACCAGGCTTCCCGCCGCCGAGCCCCGTCCCGGGCCCACGCCGATGCCCTTTTCTCGCGCGAAGCGCACCAGGTCCCACACCACGAGGAAATAGTCGGCGTAGCCGATCTCTTCTATCACCTTCAGTTCGTATTCCAGCCTCTTCTTCTCCGCCTTGCCGTCCTCGCCCTTTTCCGCAAGCCCCTTAGCGCACAAGCCAGCCAGGTACCCTGGCGCCGATCCCTCTCTCGGCGGAAGCGCGAAAGCGGGGAAGTAGTTGCGCTTCTCCACGTCGAGCTCAAGATTGCACCGCTCGGCAACGCGCAGGCTGTTGGCGAGCTCTGCCTCGTGCGGGCCGATAGCCGCCGCCATCTCCTCCTCGCTCTTGAAGTAGAACTGGTCGCCCGGATGCTTCGCGTCGCCCGTCTTCTTTAGCTCCTCTCCCGTGCGCATCGCTACCAGCACGTCGTGCGCCACCGCGTCCTCCTTCTCCAGGTAAAAGACGTGGTTGCTGGCCACGCAGGGAATACCGCACTCCTTGGCGATGGCGCGCACCGGCTCAAGCAGAGCTTTCTCCTCCGCAAGGTTGTGGTTCATCAATTCGAGAAAAAAGTTTCCCTCGCCGAACATCCCCGCGTATGACTTCGCCGCCGCGCGCGCCCGCGCCACGTCGCCCTTAAGCAGCATATCGCCGACCTCGCCCCGCGGGCCCGCGGAGAGAGCGATCAGCCCGCCCTTCAGCCGCGCCAGTATATCGCGGTCGATGCAGGGATACCTGCTGGCGCCCTGGAGGTGACCGGCCGAGGAAAGCTGCATCAAGTTGCGGTAGCCTTCCTCGTCACGCGCCAGCACGGTAAGGTGATAGTATTCTTCGGTCTTCTCGAAGCGGGAGCGTGGCGCAAGGTAACACTCGCAACCGATGATCGGCTTGACTCCTTTGCGGTAGGCGAGGCGGAAGAACTCCAGCGCGCCGAAGAGATTACCGGTATCGGTCAGCGCTACCGCCGGCATGCGCAGCTTGACCGCCTTCTCCACCAGGCCCTTTACGGTGCAGGCCCCCGCGAAAAGGCTGTATTCGCTGTGCACGTGGAGATGAACGAATTTTGATATGGCCATT
>CBDVCL010000275.1:0-4101 GCA_965372475.1 uncultured bacterium
ATAGGTTCTTGTCTTCTCGCCCTGAAGGAATACAGCCAGGCCCTTGAATGGTACGAGAAGATGAGGCGGCAGCGCCTTTCCCTCACAGCACACCGCCAGGTCTTAAGCGGCCTCTTCGAGCTGTCTATACATCTTGAGGATTGGGGCACACATCTTGAGGTGCTCGAGGAACTGTTGGACGACAAAGGCGCCACCGCCGAGCATGAAGCGGCGTTGGGCGCACTGGAGAAGAGATATCTCGTATGGCGGCACCGCGATTTCTGGGCCGATGGCCGCGCCGCGCAAGTCCTAGCGGCCATCACCAAGAGAAGCAACGTCCTGGTAAAGCACGGTTATAACTTCCGTCTTCCCAGGTTCTCCTGGATCATACGTGGGCGGGAAGGGCTGGCGGATCTGTTGGGCACGCTGGAAGCAGCTAACCGCAAAGGCCCGAACTACTGGGGGCAGAAGGGGTTGGCCATTAGTAATCTGAAGGCTAGCTTGTTATGGCATGATGGCCACAAGAATACAGCGCGCGTTCTCTGGGCGCTTAGCAAGGCTAATTTCAGGATAGAGGAGGAAGGCTACACTGGTTTCGGTAACTTCACGGCCTTTGAGCTTGACAAGGCATACCGCGCCCTGGCTGTCAAGACAGCCGAGAATCTCTCGAACAGCGTTATCAACCGGAAACTCCTCAAGGAATGGAGTCCCGTGAAGTTCGAAGTCCCGGCTTACCTGCTGGGAAGCGGCAGGGATGAAGTAGCCGATGTCCTCTACCGCCGCTACGGCGATGAGAGCACGGCAATTGGGCTTACCTACGTCAGCTACCATCTGTGGCGCGGGGAGAGGCAATGGGCGATCGGCTATCTCAAGCAGACCGCGCGGGGGGAGAACCTAGGTGGCCTTGAAACAAGCATTATCAAGGCCGTCTATACGAAGTTGCTGGATTCGGAGAGCGCGACCCTGGAGGAGATCGATCTTGACGGGGGGCTAGAATGGATGGAGCCGTGTCTGCTTGTCGTGCCTGCGGCTTACAAAGCGGCAGGGGACCTCAAGCGCTGCCGCGAGAGCCTGGAGATGATACGTGATGTCTCTTATCCCTGGGAGCCCGGGCACAAAATCGCGCTTCGCTGGCTGAAGGAGTTGAAAGCAGAACAACCCCAGCTGTTCTGATCGCAGATATGTTAAAGAAGAAATATATAGTCTATATGATCGTTGCTGTGGCCGCCCTCTCAGTGGCTATTGCGCTATGGATGCTGGGGAAAGGTCGGATAGCCCCTGGCGCGCTGATGCTGGCTGATGATTTCGACCGGCCGGATTCGCGTGAATTGGGAAGCGAATGGACAAGGAACAATGAAGGAGGGATGATTAAGGATAACGCTCTTGTGGTCAAGGACGGCTGCATCGTGTCAACACGACAAACGGTAGGGCAAAACATGCGCGTGGAATTCGACCTTGTTTTCACTCGCAGGGGTGGCCAGATGATATATGCGGGACTAATGGCAGAGGGGTGGGCCGAGGGCTGTCTCATGATAAACGCAGGGCCAAGCGGCAGCATTGGAGTCTTCAGAAGGACGGGGAATGACTTCTTTTACGGGAGGGAGGATAGATACTTGAAGCATGGGAAGGTGTCGCGTGTTGCATATGAAAACGATGGCTATCGTTCAAGGGTTGAAGTGGACGGGGAGAGCGTCGTTGACTGTCTTGACACCCACCTTCTCGCCGGGAAAGAGAAGCGAGTGTTCTTCCAGGCGGTGAACGGGGAAATGAGAGTTGATAATGTCAAGATAAGCACGCTGGGGGAGCGGAAGAGCTCGGAATTGCTGCGGCAGGCGGAGACGCTCCTGCGGGAAAAAGAATATGGGAGAGCGGAAAAACTATATAGAAGAGCTGCCAGGAGAACGAGCGGTGTGGAAAAAGAGATATGCCGGCTGGGCGTCGGTGACTGCCTGGTGGCGAGGAAAGAATATGACGAGGCGAATGAATGGTATAAACGGATGACAGGAGATGACATCTCCGCGACGATCCGTCGCCGCTTGCTGGTAAAGAAGTATGAGTTGGCGCTTCGCCGTAATGACTGGGAGGAGGCGCGAGAGAGTCTCGAGAGCATCTTCACCGATCCCGAGGCCGGAGTGGAGCAAGGAATAGTGGAGCAGCTGCTGGATTACCGGCCGTTCCTGTGGCAGCATCGCGACAGCTGGGCGGGGAAGAACCTGGACGAACATGTCGAGATTCTGTTAGAGCATGTCGAGCGTCTTGAAAACTACTCGCTGGGGAGCATAATGCGTCTCTGGTGGGTAGCGCGGGGGGAGGAAGGACTGGAGCGGTTGTCAAATAGGATCGTGAAGCAGCTAGATAAGGGAGAGCCACCCTGGGAAGTCATTATGCGTGATATGACAGACTGTCTGGCGTGGCGCGGGCAGGGAGTCAAGGCGCGCAAACTGTGGCGCCAGGTCTTAAGCGAAACAACGCTTAGAAAGGAGCACTATTATTCCTGCGGCTTCAATTACCCTAACTTCGAAGTGCGCGATATGGTGAGACGGGAAGGCGCCGGCTTGGCCACTTCGCTCTGGGATGGCCGGATAGACATGACGAAGAACAATGGCCCCAATGCTTTGCTCGAGATTATCGTCAACGTATGGGGGGACGGCGAGCGAGAAATAGCGGAGCGGATGATTGTCGAAGCCACGGGGAGAATGTCCGCGAGTAGCGCGCCGATCTTGGGGATATTCCAAGTCCTTATCCACCTCGCAGATGGAGAGCGAGAGGCGGCGCTCCCCTTGCTGGAATCGCTGGTCTCTTGGGGCCTTTATGGGCGAGACGGGGAGCTCAGCGTTGTCCTGCTTGCGTGTCTAAAGGGCGAAGAAGCGAGGGAACTGGAAGACGAGGATCTGTGGGATGGTTACTACCTGTTCGCGGGAGCCACTGGCCTGTTGATCCCCGCGGCCCACCAAGCGAAGGGGGATTACGCGGCGTGCAAGGAAGCGCTGCAGAAGATACAAGGCCTCTTCTATCCATGGGAAGCCCCCCACAAGATCGCTGAGCGGTGGTTGAAGAGATTGAAGGCGGACCACCCGGAGGTGTTCTGAGGCGTATTGGGTAGTGAGTGATGGGTATTGGGTCACGTAAGGATGTTGTTTGCTCAATACTCAATACTCACTACTCAATACCAAACAATGACTGACCTAACGAACAAGAAGATCGGTAAGTACCAGATCGCGAGCTTACTAGGCCGAGGCGGCATGGGCTCAGTCTACCTCGCCGAAGACGACACGGGTGCGAAAGTTGCCCTCAAGGTCATCGAGGAAGGCCCTGGTGTCGGGAGTGACACCATAGAGCGCTTCCACAGGGAAGCGCAGGCCTCGAAAGCCCTTCGCGAACATCCTAATATAGTCACCGTTTACGACAGCGGCACCGACGACAAACGCCACTACATCGCCATGCAGTACGTTGAAGGATTCCGCGGCAGCCGTTCGCTGGAGGACCTGCAGGAGAAGGAGCCGCCTTCTCAGCGGCAGGTCTTGGAGCTTGGCGTCAAGGTAGCGAGGGCCCTTGACTACGCGCATTCCAAAGGCCTGGTGCACCGCGATATCAAGCCCGGTAACATTCTCATAGACAAGTTTGGCAACCCCCTTGTTGCTGATTTCGGTCTAGTCAAAGTAACCGACAAGCAGTCGCTCACCATGACCGGGAAGGGCGCCGGCACTCCCTACTATATGAGCCCGGAACAAGTGCGGGCCGATAAAGACCTGGACGGCAGGAGCGACATCTACTCGCTCGGCGTGATGCTTTACGAGTTGCTTTCAGATGGCTCGTTGCCTTACACGACAACGGAAGGTTCTGCTGTTTTCAAAGACATCCTTGAGGGACTTGTCACTCCCCTGCGCAAGGTAAAGAAAGACACCTCGGAGGATGTGGAAGCCGTGGTGATGAAGTCGCTGGAGCTTGATCGCAAGAGCCGCTACATCTCGGCCGAAGAGCTGGCAGGAGACCTGGAGAGGGCCGCCAAGGGCGAGCCGGTCAAGGCCGGCAAGGTGACCGTTATCGGCCGCGCCGTCCGCTGGGGAAAGCGCAAGAAGGGCCTGGCCGCGGCCCTGGCGGGAGTTCTCATCCTCGGTTTGG
>CBDVCL010000276.1:0-4067 GCA_965372475.1 uncultured bacterium
GGTCCCAAGGGTTGGGCTGTTCGCCCATTAAAGTGGTACGTGAGCTGGGTTCAGAACGTCGTGAGACAGTTCGGTCCCTATCTGCTGTGGGCGTAGGATATTTGAGGGGAGCTGTCCCTAGTACGAGAGGATCGGGATGGACGGACCAATGGTGTTCCAGTTGTCGCGCCAGCGGCAACGCTGGGTAGCTACGTCCGGATCGGATAAACGCTGAAAGCATCTAAGCATGAAGCCGACCCCAAGATTAGATATCCCGTGGCACAAGCCACCTAAAGGCACCTCGCAGACTACGAGGTTGATAGGCCGGAGGTGTAAGGTTCGTAAGGACCTCAGCCGACCGGTACTAATCCGCCGTGAGGCTTGATCACCGTAATCTTTTTCGCGCCTTCGTGCGCGAAAAAGATTGCGTCCGTCGTACCCCCTTGCCCCCGCGTCTGCTTGTCAGCAGACAAGCGCGGGGGCAGCAAAGGGGGGAAGGCGGGCCATCAAGAATCCCGCTACTCTTGACAATGCAGCTCTTCGTTGTCCCTGTTCATCCATTAGTCGTTGGTATTTAGTATTTGGTATTTGGTCTTTAGCTCAGGGCTAACGACCGACGACCATCGACCAACGACTGCCGGTTTTCCGGTGATCATAGCGAGAGGGAAACACCCGTTCCCATCCCGAACACGGAAGTTAAGCCTCTCAGCGCCAATGGTACTGCGTTCACTCGTGGGAGAGTAGGTCGTCGCCGGATTAAAATAGAAAAGCCGCGGTTTTGCCGCGGCTTTTCATTTAGTGTAGGGGCGTAGCATGCTGCGCCCCTACTTGCGTGTGGGGTATTTGCTGAGAGGAGTATGCTACCGTTTCGATGCCGCCACTGCGCGGGTTCTTGCCCATTCGCGCAGCGCGCTTACCTTCTCCTTCATCGTCACGGAAAGCGGCACCGTCTTCTTTACCTCGTCGAGGATGATCTTCGTGGTCAGTTTGCCGGCGCCGCTGAAAGCGGCATAGAGCGCGGAGATTATCGCCTGCTCTATCTCGGCGCCCGAGAAGCCTTTCATCGCTTTGGCCAGCGCCTGCACGTCAAAGCCGGCAGCGTCACGCTGCCGTTTCTTCAGGTGGATGGCGATTATCTGCACGCGCTCGCGCAGGGTTGGAAGGTCGACGAAGAATATCTCGTCGAAACGTCCCTTGCGCAGGAACTCGGGCGGCAGCTGGGTGACGTCGTTACTGGTGGCGATGATGAAGACGAAGTTCTTCTTCTCCTGCATCCAGGAGAGGAAGGAGCCGAAGATACGCTTGGAGAGGCCGCTGTCAGAATCAGGCCCCTGCGAGTAGGAGAACCCCTTTTCTATCTCATCTATCCAGAGGATCACCGGGCTCATACTCTCGGCCATGCCCGTCGCCTTGCGGAAGTTCTCTTCCGATTCGCCGATGTATTTTCCGTATAGCCTGCCGGGGTCCATCTTGAGAAGGGGCAATTCCCATTGCGCGCCGACCGTCTTTGCCAGCAGGCTCTTACCACAGCCGGGGATGCCGACCATCAGTATCCCCTTGGGCGGCTCGAGGCCGAATTTCTCCGCTTCGGGGGAGAAGGCCTTGCGGCGCTTGTCAAGCCAGGCCTTCAGGTTGTCCATGCCGCCGATGTTGAGAAGCGAGGGGTCGGGGTGGATGTAATCCAGTACGCCCTCTTCTTCGATCGCCGTTTCCTTCGCCTTGAGCACGGCCTTGGCATACTTCTGGGTCAGCTTGCCTTCCCTCAGAATTACGTGGGTGAGCGCGCGCTCGGCCTGCTGGGTGGTGAGGCCGCGCATGTTCGTGGCCAGCTTGTTGATGTCGTCGCGGCTCATGCGTATCACGCTGCGCATCGAGAGGGGCAGTTTGGCTATCGTCTCCTCTATCACCTCCACCAGCTCGCCCTTGGTGGGCAATTCCAGCTCGATACTGGTGATCAGCCCCTTGATCTCGCGCGGGTAGGGGAAGTCAGGCGCGCAGATAATCAGCGCGCCGTGCGGGTTTTGGGAGAAGGCCTCGGCGAGCTCGCGCAGTTGCCGCACCAGTACCGCGTCCTCCATGAACTTGTGGAAGTCCTTCAAGAGGTAGATGTTTTTGTGGTCGGCGATGGCGATATGTCCCAGGGCCATGTTCGGTTTCTGCGAGTCGTAGATGGCGTGCTTGAGCCCGTAGCGGCACAGGCCCTTGGCTACGCTCCAGGTGAAGAGATTATTGCCCAGTTGCTGCGCTACGGCGCTGACCAGCTTCTCCACCCGCTTCTCTTCCAGGGTGCGGATGTGAATGATGGGATAGCGGGCCCTGACGAGGAGGAATAGTTCATTTATCATGTCCATGGTTGTCGCACCTTAGTTCGCGGAGGCCGCGGAAAACACCTTGCTATCTAGCTGGCGATTAATGCATGAGTAGCAATATAGCCGATGATACAAGTTTTCTCAAGAGGCAATCACATATTCATCTATATGCGAATACCCGATGCTTCCGCGTTTCCGCGATATTTCCGCGTACTCCGCGGACCGAAGCAACAGCTTTTCTGATATAATGAACAGAATGGTAATCGAAGAACAGATCATCCTACTACTCATCGCCGCCGCGGCCGTGGCGATGCTGGCGGGAAAGTTGCGCCTGCCTTACACCGTGGCGCTGGTATTGGCCGGACTCGGCCTGGGATTTTTCCACCTGCCGCTGGAACTGCACCTCTCCAAGGAGCTGGTCTTTGCCATTTTCCTGCCCGCCTTGCTTTACGAGGCGGCCTTCCACCTGGATATAAGCCATTTCCGTCGCAACGCGGCGGCGATACTCGTGCTTGCGGTGGTGGGGGTGGTGCTGGCGACGCTGATAACAGGCGGCCTCACCTATCTTGGCTTGGCGCGCTTGCTGGGGATCCCGGGCGTGAGCCTGATGCTGGCGTTATTGTTCGGTGCGCTCATCTCGGCTACCGATCCGATATCGGTGCTGGCCATCTTCAAGAAGCTCGGCCTACCGCGGCGGCTCAATCTCATCGTCGAGGGCGAGAGCCTTTTCAACGACGGCACCGCGGTGGTGATCTTCTCTCTGGTCCTCGCCAAGCTGACCCACCTCGATGCGCACGGCGCCGCGGTGGGCCAGGTGGGCGCCGCCTGGGTCGCGGCGGGGTTCCTGAAGGAGGTGCTGGGTGGCCTGGCGGTAGGCCTGGTCACGGGCCTGGCTCTTTCCTACCTTACATCGCGCATCGAGGACCACCTCCTGGAGATAATGCTCACCACCATCCTCGCCTACGGCACCTATCTCCTCGCCGAGCACCTGCACGTTTCGGGCGTGATCGGTGTGGTCGCGGCGGGGATGATGAGCGGCAATTACGGTTCGCGCGTGGGCATGTCGCCGACCACGCGAGTGGCGGTGATTACCTTTTGGGAGTATGCCGCTTTCCTCGTCAATTCGCTCATCTTTCTGCTCATAGGCATGGAGGTGAAGATAGGCCAGTTGATAAGCTATCGCTGGCATATCCTCGTGGCCTGGCTGTCCGTTCTCTTGGCCCGCGCGGTGGTGGTGAACCTGCTGCTCCCCTTCATCAACCGTTGGTCGCGGCCCCTGCCCTGGCGCTGGAGCCCGATAATCATCTGGGGCGGATTGCGGGGTGGTTTGAGCATGGCGCTCGCCCTCAGCCTCAGCCGCGACCTTGCGGGGCGGGAGATGATCCTCTCGATGACATTTGGCGTGGTGATAATATCTATCCTCGGCCAGGGCCTGACGATGAAGCCCTTGCTGAAGTTACTGGGCATGTCGACAAAGGCAAGGCGTGGCGACTACGAGGAACTCCAGGCGCGACTCAGGGCCTGCCACGCGGCGCTCGATGAGCTGACGGACCTGCGCCGAGCGCGCGCCGTATCCAAGACGGTCTACGGTAAGATGTTGAAGCTCTACAAGAAGCGGCTGGGCCTTTACGAGCGGGAAATAGTAGCGGTGCACAAGGAGGATAAGAAACTGCACCAGCGGGAAACGCTCTCGGTGCGGCGGCACCTGCTGGCGACGGAGAAAGGGGCGCTGCGCCGCGCTTTCCAGGAAGGGGATATCATAGACGAGGATATGAAGAA
>CBDVCL010000277.1:0-4058 GCA_965372475.1 uncultured bacterium
CTGCAGCAGAACCGTTAGATATCCAGCAGACAGGCGTGGTGATAGAAGCGCCAGAGGGTGCAGAAGCAGCGTTGCCCGCCGCCACTGCAGCGGAACCGTTAGATATACAGCAGACAGGTGTGGTGATAGAAACGCCAGAGGGTACAGAAGCAGCGTTGCCCGCCGCCACTGCAGCAGAACCGTTAGATATCCAGCAGACAGGCGTGGTGATAGAAGCGCCAGATGGCGAAGAACCCGCCCGTCTTATTGTATCCGAGGGCCTCGAACATGCCGTTCCGCCACAATCAGGGCGCGAACGCCAGAATGTAGGGGCGCCGCTCTTGCCTCGCCGTAGCCCTTTGGCGGAGGCGGGTGCTGCGCCCACGCCGCTGGTTAGAGAAGAAGCGCCGTTGGATATTCGGCAGACAGGTGCGGAGATCAGAACGCCGGCAGACGATGTAGGGGCAGGTTTAGAACCTGCGCGTGAACAAGATGTCATGGCGGCCCCGGTTGAAATGGCAGCGCTAAGGCCCGAATTGCGGGCGGCTGAAAGGCCTGCCTTGCCGCCGCCTCCGATAAGAGAAACTCGGCCTGCCATCGAGCCCGCGGTTGCCGGGACGGCGAAACCCGAATGGACGCCAACGCTGACTCCTGAGCCGGCGGCGGCGATACGTCCGGAGCTAGAGGCGGCCCTGGCTCCTGAGCCGGCGGCGGCGATGCGCCCTGAATTAGAGGCGACGCTGGCTCCCGAACCGGTGGCAGTGATGCGCCCCGAATTAAAAGCGACCCTGGCGCCCGGACAGGCGCGCGAGCCGGTCGCGCCGTTTTCGGGTGTACAAAGGTTCGACCGCGAGCTTCAGACGAGCTTGATCCCCGCGGGAGAGTTGGCGGTTACGCCGATGCAGACATCCGCGGACAACGTGGTTTACAGCGTGCTGGAGCAGACGCTGAGCACTGACCGTGACGTGGTGAGGGAACACGCGGGCGTGATGGCGTCCGTGGCCGAGGCGCCGCAGGAAGCCGCTCCCGGGATCAATACGGGAGTGCCGGTCGCTCCTGCGGCGATAGGGGAGAGAAACCCCGCCACAACGGCGGTAGGGACGCAGGATAGTAGGGGCGTATTGCAATACGCCCCTACGGAAACAACGGGGGAACCCCCGGCTCCTGTGACCGCGGAAAGCGCAGAAACCGGGTTTTCCGTGCAGCCCGAAGAAACGGTTGCCGGTGAACCGCGCGAGCCCGTGCACGTATTGCGCGAGGCGATCGAGGAAAGGCTCGCGGCTCTGCGCCTGAAGCCGGAGCCGGGCAGGGAGGAAGCCGAACTGGCGCAGGCATTACTGCGCGGGGATAAAGAGGTGCGGGCGGAAGCGATCCTTCGCTCCCTTGAGCAACGGCAGATGACGGTTACCTTCAATAACCGCGGCCGTCTAGCCGTGGGCCTGGTGCCGCCGATGTTGCTGGACACGGAAGGATAATAGGAGAATCCACAGCCCGGGGAAGCTATTGCTTTAGAAGCTGTGGATTCCACCATCAGAAAGTAGGGGCGGACCGGTGTGTCCGCCCAGGAGATAATAGTCCGTGGTCATAATTGGAGAGAGAAATATGAAAAGTGGTATCCCTTCAGTGAAGCGGGCACTGATCATCCTCGCTCTAGCGCTTTCCCTGGCGGCAAACGCCTCGGCCCAGCAGGTGCTGAATAGTTTCGAGGAGGCGGGTGACATCAATGAATGGCAGGTGTTGACTGTCGGCACCTTGGTCGCTTCCACGGACTTTTTCGTCAATGACGGCATGTATAACGGCAAGCTGACAGTGCCCTTAGATCCGGTGTTGCCTTTAGACGAATTCGTCACCATCTCGATCGACTTGACCGTCTACCCCAAGCCGCCTCGTGCGGGCGAACAGTTCATGGCGCTCGACGTCTACGTCGCCGGAGCCGGGCAGGGGATGTACCTCATCGTCTATGGCGCCGCGACCTGTCAGACGGGTTGTGCTTCCAGCGAAACCTACGTGAATGGGGACAATACGGTGGATGAGCCGGACGTGTTGTTTATTGACATGGCGCTGCTGGGCTTGGATGCGCCTACCAGTATACAGATCGTGCGGCCTCGCTTGGATGTGGATCACGATACATATATGGAATACCTGCGCTACACGGACACGTTGGAGCCGCCGGATCTTTCGGGAACGCCAACTCCGACTCGCACGATTAGCTGCACGCCGACGTCGTCGGCCAGCCACACGATGAGTGCGACGGTGTCCGCCACCGACACCGCGACACCTACTTTCACCGCTAGCGCCTCGCAGACGAAGTCCGCTACTGAGAGCGCGTCTTTGACCAGCAGCGCTTCGTATACGCCTACCTCCACGTATACGCCTACCCACACGCCCACGACTACCAACACGCGCACGCCGGCGGGCACCCGCACTGTAACGCCTACCGCCACGCCGAGCTCTACCATCACCCGCACCTTTACGCCGACCATCGCCCCGGCGATCGCCTATCCGAACCCTGTCACCTTCGATAAGCCGGGAGCGAAGCTAGTATTCGGCAACCTGCGGCAGGGCGACGAGATACAGGTATATACCGTGGCCGGCGAGAAAGTTCGCCACGTCAAGGTGGCGGAGATAGAGGCCGAGAACGGCAGCCAGAGCGTCAACAATTGGCGTTGGGCCTGGGACGGGGAGAACGACAACGGCGAGCCGGTGGTGACGGGCTTGTACATCGCCGTGATCCGGCACGCGGAGGCAGACCCCGAACGCTTGAAAATAGCGGTGATCAGGCCGTAGGTTGTTTCGGTAGTGGGTTACTTTGCCTCGCGGAAGCCGCGGAAACGACTTTGAACAGTAGATCAGTAGAACAGTAGACCGCAGTCGAGCATTGCCGTAATCTACTGCTCGACTGCTCAGCGCCGCGCGAAGCGCGGTGCAGCAGGGCAGAAGATGAAGAATAGGATAGTTACAGCATTGATCGCGGTCCTGTGCGTGGCGCCGTCCCTGGACGCGGGGCGGCACGGCACGGCCGCTTTTCCTTTTCTAAAGATCGTGCCGGGGACAAGGCCGGCGGGAATGGGGGAGGCCTTTACCGCCGTGGCCGATGACGCCAACGCTCTCTCCTGGAATCCCGCCGCGCTGTCGGAATTCAGCATGGGAGCGGCCACGGTGTCTCACATGGAATGGCTGGACGATCTAAACTACGAGTACCTGGCGATGGTCCTGCCTTTTACCACGATGGGGTTGTCGATCAAGGGCGCTTACGGTTTCAGCTATGGCCTCCTGCACAGCCCGGAGATACCTCGCACGGTGGTCAATAGCGGCTCTGCTGACTGGAAGACCTGGGAACCGGCTGAGGACGGCACCTTTACGGTGGCTGACGTCGTTTTCGAGCTCGGCGCCGGAGGCGAGATCAACGAGTTCTTCGATGCTGGCTTGAAGCTCAAATACATCACTCAGAGCATAGACCAGGCAAAGACCTCGAAGGTGGCCTATGACATCGGCCTGATGGCTTCGGGCGCGATGGAAGGGGTCCTGGTGGGCCTGGTGCTGCGCAACCTGGGCAGCGAGGTGAATGGCTACCCCCTCCCCACCCAGTTCGTCGTCGGTATCGGCAGGTCGATACGCGGGCTTACCTCCCTGGATGATGACCTGATCATCTCCATGGATTCCGTCCTGCCCATCAAGCCGACGAAGGTCAAGCCCAGGTTTAATTTCGGCACGGAATACTCCCGCCGCATCAACACGATGAAAGTCTCCCTGCGCTCAGGTTATCGTTTCGGCCAGGAGCTGGGCATGTTCGCGGGGTTCACCTTCGGCGGCGGCTTCGGCATGCAGGTGTCACGCGCGGTGCTCGTGCTCGATTACGCCTTCGTGCCCTACGATGAGCTGGGCAGTGCGCAGCGCATGGGGATGTCGGTCATATTCTGACGAATAGAGGGGAGCCTATGGCTCCCCACCATCGGTTCGTAAGGGCAGGCCCCTGTGCCTGCCCTTTTTCGTAGTAAGGCTGTAGGGGCGCTGCTCCAGCCACGCCGTAGCCCTTTGGCGGAGGCGGGGGCTGCGCCCGCCAAGAGAAAGCAAAGGGG
>CBDVCL010000278.1:0-4057 GCA_965372475.1 uncultured bacterium
GCCCGCCCGCCGTCGTCAGTGCTCCGTTAGTATTACTTCGACGGTTCGGAGCACAAACTAGGGCGGGGGAGCCAGTGGGGCTCCCCTACATTGCGCTGCAATTCGAATAGCAGGCGAAAGGAAATAATGAAACAGATGTTATCGTTGCTTGTTGCCGTTCTCATGGTGTTTTCGGTTTGCGGCGCGTGGGCGGGGGAGAAGCCGCACGTCGCGGTGATGGACCTGGAGGCGAGGGGGGTAGAGGAGAACGTCGCTCTTTCGCTCAGCGATTACCTGCGCATGACTATCTTCCAGAGCGGGAAGTTCGTTGTGGTCAACCGCGAGGACATGAAGTCGATCCTCAAGGAGCAGGGCTTTCAGCTTGCCGGTTGCAGGTCCGCGGCGTGCGCCGTGGAGATGGGGCAATTGCTGGGGGCGGAGAAGATGTTCATGGGCAGTGTGGGCAAGATAGGGAGCAGCTACATGGTCACCGTGAAGCTGATCAGCGTGGAAACGAGCGCCACCGAGAAGATGGAGGGGGAAAGCGGCATCAAGAGCGAAGATGACCTGCCCGCGGCAGTGGACAAGATAGTCGCGAGGATGATGGGGGTGGATGTTGGGAGTCAAAGGTCAAAAGTCGAAAGTCAAAAGTCCGAGAAAGCGGCGGCGGCGCGGCGGCTCGTCTTTCTGGACGGGAGGGGGAACTGGCTCGAGGTAAATGGGGAGATGACCAGGGAAGGTAAGCCGGGGCCGATAGAATGCGTCGCCGCAGGGGAGCCCCTGCAGGTAGAGCTGGATGATATCAGCTATCTCAACGTGCTGACACGAACCGCCTATTTCAAGAACGGCCACAGCGCCTCGTTCGAAGCGGACCTCTGGACGATCAGCTACTTCGAGGAGGCGGTATCGGCGGGGTTCAAGAGAAAGATGATGCGGCGCTTCGCCCTGGTAGACACCCGCCTGGTGGTGCTGGAAGCGAAGAAACGCAAGCAGGCCGAGAAAGAGTTGAAGAAGGCGATGAAGGACATGCCTCGCGCGGCGGTGCTGGATTTCAACGCCGGCGGCAGGCGCGGCCTGTCAAGAAAGAAGACCCAATCAGCGGCGCATGCCCTTCGCCAGGCACTGGTGCGGCAAGGCGGCATGATCGTACTGCCCGGGAAGGAAGTGTCGGGCGTGAAGCCGGAAGAGGCCTGCGAGAAACTGGGCGTGCAATTGCTGGTCTGGGGCGGCGTCGTCGCTAGGCCGGGGGGCAAGTACACCGTGTCTTTTGACTATCGTAATTGCGCCACGGGGGTGAGCAGAGGCGGCTCGATCAGGGACACGGATGATATCGGCGCGGCGGCGGAGAAGATAGCGATAGGGATCGCGGAGCATTGGCAGGAGTAGGCTGCGTAGGTCATGACTCGAGTGTTGTCGCCGGTCGCTCGTCGCTAGTGCTTGTGAACAAGGAGCGACGTCCCCTTTCCAAGGGAGGTCGGAAGTCGGACGAGGTTTTGGCTTGACAGTTTCGACGTGATTTGCCGGAATCATGCGGAGCAATGGAGGGAGAGATGAAGAAAGCTGTATGCTTGCTTGTGGGCTTGATGTCGGTACAGGCGGCCTATGCCGGTTCTTTCATAGAAGAGACCGAGCCCATCGAGGCGAAGTTCATCCGCAAGGTCAAGCCGCTGAACCAGGGCATCAGCCTCTCCGTGGATTGCGGCTTCTTCAAGGAGCAGGAGAGGTTGTGCGTCTTCTATAAGACCAACCAGATCGGCCCGGCCGGTTTCCTGTTTCGCGTAGAACCAACGCGCCAGTTGGTGTACCTCTGCGAGTTTTATGCGTTGTCGTCCTATTTCTGCAGGGAAGCCTGCGCGAACCCCTGGCCGGTATTCAAAGGGTACAGCGAGGGCAGGCTGACGAGGACTGAGTTCCTGTCGAAATACAGGAGCTACGCCAAGTGCGTGTCGAATACGCTCAGCAAGTACGGGGAGACGGAGTATCCCAAGGGGACGGAGGAGATAAGAAAGAAATACCGCGGGCACCTGCTCAACCTGAAATACTTCTGTCTCTGCGTGCTGAAATACACTAAGAACAGGGATTATGATTGGCTGTATTCGAAGCTGAAATCGCGCTTCGCTAAGTATGACCCGAAGCAGTTCGACAAGATAGTCGGCGTGCTGAAAGACAGGGGGAAACCGGAGCAGGAGCGGCTGTATGCGTTCTACCCCCGTTTCTACGACGTGTATGTCAACTGGCTGGTGTCGCAGGGGGATGATGAGATGTTCAAGGTGTTTGAGAAGAAAGGCGTAGAGTTCTGGGACTAGAAGCAGTACATCGTGCCTCGCATTTCGTGCAGCGGCAATGAAAAGGGGGAGAAAATGAAGCTGGTATCATTGTTGATGGCGATCCTTATGATTGGGTTGCTGGCGGCGGTGCCATCGCAGTTATGGGCAGATATTGCCAAGGACCACTATAGGAAGGGCAACAAGCTGTATAATTCCCGGAACTACAAGGAAGCCGAGCGGGAATACAGGAAAGCCGCCGAGCTCAAGCCGGGATACTGGGAGGCGTGGCACGGCTTGGGAATCGCGTTGAAGAAGCAGGGCCGCCGCAAGGACGCCCTGAAGGCGATGCAAAGGTCGCTGGCGATCAACCCGGATAACCCACCCCTGATCGAATCGATGCGAAGGATGCAGGGCAAGCCGACTTCTGAGAGCGCGATGCGCGTGGCCGTCCTTGACCTTAAGGCCGGAGCGGCATATAGAGAGCCAGCCGATAGCGTCACGGAAATCCTGCGCGTGGAGTTGGTGATGTCGGGGGCTTACGAGGTGGTGGACCGGGAGGACGTCCTGACCATTCTCAAGGAGCAGGCTTTCCAGGCGGCCTTATGTACGAGCACGGAATGCGCGGCTGAGATGGGGCAGATACTGAACTGCGAGAAGATGTTTATTGGCTCGCTAGCCGAAGTGGGGGAGCGGCTCTTTCTTACGGTCAAGCGTGTGGATGTGGCGACATCAAAGGTGGACTACGCCAACCGCATCGAGGCGGAAAGCGAGCAGGCGTTGCCCGAGGTAGCTGCGGTGATGGTGGAGGAAATAGTGAAGGGCGAGATGCGTCGCGGCAAGGGTAAGACGCGCAGGCTGGATAACCTGGTCTTCCGCCTCGCGCCCGTGATGTGGAACCTGGATTTCGCGCAGGGATTCAGGGGTGAGGCCCTTGTGTCAAAGCTGGATTCGCGCGTTTTGGGGGCCCATATGGAGACACGTTTCTACCCCCCGTTTTCACCAAGCCTGGGCTTCTCGCTTTACCTGGTTCCTATTGTTATGTCCGCGAGAGAGGGGGCCAGCGTGCATCTTTTTGACCCGGCCGACAGCGGTGGGAATGGTCCGGTCATGGAACGAACGAGCCGGATAAGTGAATTGGGAGCGTTCGCTTGCGGCGGCGGGTTGCACTATGACCTGGGACGGCTGGGAGGGCTGAAGCCGCGCATGTGGCATCTGAACGTGGGTGCAGGACTGATGAGGGTGATGGCGGTGCAGAACTACACTTTCCAGTCTTCCCAGCCCGAGGATAACCGCACGGGCGCCGTGGATATAGACAAGAACCTGTTCTATCTCCAGGTTGCGTCCACACTTGGACACAAGATGCTCGAGATGGCAGTGGGCGCGGTGATATACCCCCGGCGTGAGGTATGCAGTTACCAGCACGCGGAATTCGCGGGGCAAGCGGGATGGAAGAGCTTCCTGGAGATAGAGGATCCCGTTTGGGTGTATTACTCCCTCGGCATCAAGTTTCCGGAGGGCTGGCCGAAGAGATCCAAAGCGTCCAAGCGAGAGAGAGAGAAGAAGAGGCTGCCTCTTCCGCCGGAGATAGTGAAGATAGTGCAGGTGGAAAAGGAGGACAGCGCGGCTGATAAGTTGCTCAAGGGTTGCGGGGCGGCTACGCTGACTATTCTTGTAACGGCGATAATCCTCTCTGCACTAAACTGAGGCGAGGGGTGGAGTTCGGGGATTGAAAAAGATCCAAGGGCTAAAGGGTGTAAGGGTTCAAGGGTAAGAGAAGAGAACGAGAAGCGGAAAACCGAAAGGCAGGCGGC
>CBDVCL010000279.1:0-4027 GCA_965372475.1 uncultured bacterium
GGGTCCTTGAGGATCTCTTGCCGTGATTTCTTGAAGCGCTCCAGGAGCGGATTATCTGCCAGCTGCTTTTCCTGTTCTTCCAGGCCCTCCGCAAAGGTGAATTTCGGCACCTTTGAGGCGTTGTCTGATCTCTCTGCCCCGTCGGATCCAGTCATCGTCGTGTTCCTCGTTGTTATGGGTGACCCCTATCCCTAGTCTACCTTTCACCCCAGTCTCGAAATACAATGCTGCGGAGGTGTCTGCGGCAGCGTTTTCTTCCAGATATAGGGGCCGCGCTTAAGATAGCATAGATGCGGGGCTCATCTTAAGATTGCGCAAGATGAAGCCCCTTTCATTACCCTGAGGTCGGTTCACCTCCTCGACCTTTAGCGTCAGCTTGTAGCTGCCCGGCTTGTCAAAGCGCACCGTGCCGATCTTGCTGGTTATGCGTTGCCAGTGCCAGTTGCCGCGTATCGGCCCGATACTGTCCTCGCGAATCGCCGCCGGGAGCACAGTTTCATTCACCTCGACCACGAACTTGTGCCCGGTATCCAGGGTCCTTTTCCCCCCTCGGCCGGTCGAGCAGTCCGCGATGATGGTGTAGCTGCCGCCCTTTAGCACTTCGAACTCCCAGGAGAGGTTCAATCCCTCTTCCAGCGAACGAGACACGGAACCGCGCGCGATGATAAGCGGGGCGATGCTCTCGCCGCTGGCGTCGTTTGTCGCCGCCAGGCTCTCGAGGATGATAGTGCCGTCCGGTTGTTGCAGGATCCCGGGGGCTACCTCGGCCTCGCCCTCTATCTCCAGGGCGAGCACCCGGTGCGGTTCCTCACCACCTACCGCGCCGGTCTCGATCGTCGTCACATTCAGTTCCGGCTTCGCTTCGACAGGCGCCTGCCGTACCGGGAAGGTCTTCTCCGGCGCGTCGAGGAAGTAGGCCTTGTCTGCCTTGTTGCGCAGCCCGACGACCTTGACATCATTCAGAGTGTCAAGCAGGTGAAAATAGAGTTTTCCCGGCCGCCGCGTCACGGCGCTCCAATCGAAGTTGACCGAGAAGGGCGTCGGTTGCGTACTATAGATCGCCTCGCCGTTCGTGCCGAGCCACTTCCCTACTTCGCGCAGGATCTCGGCGCTCTTTTCGGGCACCCGCCCGAGATGGTCAGGGCCGATATTCAAAAGATAGTTGGCGTTCTTGGCGGCGATATCCGCTTGCATTCTTACTATCTGCTCAGACGTCTTCCAGTCGCTGTCGAACTTCGAGTAGCCCCAGGTGCCGTTCAGCGTGGCGCAGGTCTCACCGTCTATCGCCAAGGGCACGGTCGGCACCTCGTTATCGCGCAGCGACACGAAATCTCCCCACCCGCCGCCGGCACCCGGCCCGAGCCGGCTGTTGATAATGCACTCGGGCTGTTTCGAACGCACGACGGAGAGCAGCTCGCGCGACTGCTCCGCCGTGATACTCTTCGGCGTATCGAACCAGAACACCGACATACGCCCGTAATTGCTCAGTAGTTCATCCAGGTGCGGCAGGACCAGATCGTCCAGGTAACTGCGGAAGTCCTTCTCGCTATCGTCCGCGTAATCCCAATTGTTGCCCAGGCCGTTGGGATGGTGCCAGTCCTGGGACTGTGAGTAGTAGACGCCAAATCGAACGCCCTGTTTGTCGCACGCGGCGGCCAGCTCGCCGATGACGTCGCGTTTGAAGGGCGTGGCGTCGACCACGTTGTAGGGGGATGCCTTCGACTTGAACATCGCGAAGCCGTCGTGGTGCTTGGAGGTTATCACCAGGTACTTCATCCCCGCGTCGCTGGCAAGCTTCGCTATCGCCTCAGCGTCAAACTCAACCGGGTTGAATTGCTCCGCCAGCTTCTCGTACTCGCGCACGGGAACCTGGGCGCGACACATGATCCACTCCGCGGTGCCAGGTATTTTCTCTCCCTTCCATTCCCCGGCGGGGATGGCATACAGCCCCCAGTGGATGAACATGCCAAAACGCGATTCCCGCCACCAGGTCATGTCCGGATGCTGTGACCGAGCAGGCGCTGTCTTAGCGAGCCCGGCCAGGAAGCGCAATATTTTTTTCATTCTTAGCTCCTCAGATTTACATCCGCATTATCCTGCATCCCCACACTTTTGTCAAACCTTCGAGTCAAGCCTTACCCATCCGCCGCCGTCCTCCCACCCTCGCTCTGCCGAGCCGCGGCGAGACAGGTCAGACTGTGGCGGCACAAGTGGCTGGGGTTCCTCAGGGGAAGTCCTTTAGCGGCGGCGGAAGTGCGTGCTTCAACCCATCAAAGTAATAGAAGAGGCGTTAATCACATCACTTTTCTTTCAGCCCATCGTTGAACTTCCTGCAATATCCTTCCAGCTTCTTCTTCAATTCATTGGTGACGGTCTTGTATTGCGGACCGTTGATGATGTTTGTTGTCTCGAACGGATCATCCTGGAGATCGAAAAGCCATTCGCCGGAGTGATCCTTCACCAGTTTATAGCGGCTGTTAGCCGCGGCCAGCCACCGGCCGTTCGCATGACGCATAAAGGCCACATCATCCCAAGCGTCGTCCTCGCCTGTAAAAAGCCCGGAGGCGTCACGGCCCTGCACTGCCTGGGGAATAGCCGCCCCCAGCAACGAGAGCATGGTCGGCATGGAATCAACACAGCCCATCGCCTGGGGAATCACTTGCCCCGGCGCTACCCGGCGAGGGTTATATATGATAAAGGGGATCTTAGCCGAAGCGTCATATGGTACCCCTTTGTCAAGTTTGCCATGTTCACCACACATGTCCCCGTGGTCGGCGGTAAAAACGATCATCGTGCCCTCCAACAGCCCGTTCTTCCTGAGTGTATCAAGGATCCGTCCGACGTTATCGTCAATACACTTGATCATGCCGTAATACTGGCTCATTATCTTCCTGAGCTTTTGTTCACTGGTGATCTTCTTTCCCCTCAAGATCGGGTTTTCGTCCCGGAACGTCTCAGGTATCGGCATCTCCTCTGCCTTGAACATCTTATCGTAAGGCGCTCTGACCGTATTGGGACCGTGCGGGTCCGGCAGGCTGAGCATGTAGCAGAACGGCTTGGAGCTGTTTCCGTTTATGAATTCTATTGTCTTTGTCGTCAACCAGTCGGTGGTGTAGGTCTCTTCATCGCCGATGACATTATAGGCATGGTTTAGAGGCCCTTCAGGTGTATCCTCTATCTTTTTCCAATGTCCACGGTTAAACATATAGCGATTGTCTTGAAATCCGAACTTCCCCTTCGACTGCCAACCCGGTTTGGGAGTCCCGCCCAGGTGCCATTTGCCCGCGTAGCCGGTCGAGTAGCCGGCCCGGGCCAATACTTCAGCAAAGGTTACCTCATCCTCACCAAGCGGCACATTATTTACGCTGGCTTGATGATGCTGGGGATAACGGCCCGTAACAAAGGAGCCGCGCGATGGAGTGCAGACAGGACTGGTGGCGTAATATCCCGTGCACCTGGCACCGTTTTGGGCCAGGAAGTCAATGTTCGGTGTGTCCACTATCTTATCGCCGTAGCAACCCAGCTTCCGAAAGTTGAATTCATCGCAATGAATGACCAGGAGATTCGTCATCTTCGTCTTTCCTTCTCTTGTTGTGTTGCCAATCGCCGGCAACAAGGCCGCAGCAGTTGTTGCTGCAGTCTGCTTGATAAATGTCCGGCGGGATATTCTTTTCATACAACTCCGCCCATCACGCCCCAAAACCCGCGGCACCCACAGTTCTTCCTGGCCCGGTTCCTTAACTGGCGGGAGGGATCATATGTTATTGCGCGCCTGCCAATGACTCGGGGGGAACGGTGGCCGAAGCCGATGACTTATTCATAGCTTACCTACCTCGTTTCCGCGCATGATTATACTCCTTTGGAACCGCCCTGCGACACTTTCTTGCGCCGCTTCCCGTATGCCCGATGTGCTTGACAGTGACGGGGGGCGGTGGTAGGGTGCGCTACTGTAGTAGGAGTTGTGAGTATTGGGTATTGAGTTGCCGTTGGCGAGAAGTCGACCCAATAAGCAGAGCTTGTCGCTTCG
>CBDVCL010000280.1:0-3984 GCA_965372475.1 uncultured bacterium
GCTTGTCGAAGGACGAAGAAAGACAACCGGCGAACAATTGCCCCGTATATGTTGACGCTCACTGGGCAATTGCGCCGTAGTCCTGAGCTTGTCGAAGGACGAAGAAAGACAACCGGCGAACAATTGCCCCGTATATGTTGAGCGCCGGCATATCCGCCAGAGCCCCCGCGCCCCCGTGCCCTTCTGCCGAAAGGCAGAAACGGGGGCAGACGCGGGGGCTTTTGCTTTCTTGACCTAATGTTTTTATATTGTTAGAATACGTGTCGCTATGTGGTGGAAACCCAATACCCATAACTCATCACCCAATACCAAGGAGATGACATGCGCTGGTCCCAAGCTTTCATGCCGACCTTGAAAGAAGATCCCGCCGAGGCTGAGGTAGAGAGCCACAAGCTGATGATAAGGGCGGGTATGTTGCGCAAGGTGGCCCCGGGCATACATAATTACCTGCCCCTCGGCTGGAAGGTGATAAGGAAAGTGGAGGAGATCGTGCGCGAGGAGATGGACCGCGCGGGAGCGCACGAGTTGCTGATGCCCGCTAACTGCCCCGCCGAGTTGTGGCAGAAGAGCGGTCGCTACGACGCTTACGGTCCCGAGCTCTTGCGCTACAAGGACCGCGGCGAGCGGGAACTGGTCTTCGGACCCACGCACGAGGAGGTGATCACCGACCTCGTTGACCATGAAGTGAAGTCCTACCGCGAGCTCCCTGTCACGCTCTACCAGATCCAGACCAAGTTCCGCGACGAGATACGCCCCCGTTTCGGCGTGTTGCGCGCGCGCGAGTTCTCGATGAAAGATGCCTACAGCTTCCATGCCAGCAACAAGAGCCTCGATGCTACCTACAAGGAGATGTTCGAGGCCTACCACCGCATCTGCAAGCGTTGCGGCGTGGAATACAGCGCCGTGCAGGCGGAGGCAGGCACGATCGGCGGCTCTTTCACTGAGGAGTTCGTGGTACTTGCGGAACGAGGCGAGGACGCTATTCTCGCCTGCGCTTGTGGGTTCACGGGAAAGCCGGGGATGGTTGCTCTCGAGCAGCAGGACGAGAGCGGGAAGGAAGAACTGGGAAGCGGGAAGCGGGAAGCGGGAAGTGGGAAGTCGGAAGCCGGAAGTCGGAAGCTGGAGAAGGTGGACACGCCTGAGGCGCATACGGTGGAGGCGGTGGCGGGTATGCTGAAGGTCAAGGCGGAGCAGGTGGTTAAGACGATGATATACACCTATGGCGATGAGGCCGTTGCCGTGCTCGTGCGGGGCGATCACGCTGTGAGCGAAGCCAAGCTCGCCGCGTATTGTAAAGCTGACGTGGTGCTTGCCGACGAGGGGACGATAGAGAAATTAACGGGTGGGCCGATGGGCTTCTCGGGGCCGGTCGGTCTGAAGGGCATCAAGATAATAGCCGACGGCGCCCTGTGCCAGGCGGCGGAGGTGGTAACAGGAGCGAACGAGAAAGACGCGCACCTCAAGGGGGTATTCCTCTCGCGTGACGCGGCGGTGGAAAAGTGGCTTGACTTGAGGGAAGCGGTGGTCAGCGACCCCTGCCCCAAGTGCGCGAAGCCGCTCGGCGAGAAGCGGGGCATAGAGGTCGGCCACGTATTCAAGCTGGGCACGAAATACAGCAAGGCGATGGGCGCCAACTTCATCGGCAAGGACGGCAAGGAACTGCCCTATGTTATGGGATGCTACGGTTTCGGCGTGACGCGCATGGTCGCGGCGGTTATCGAGCAGTTATGTGACGACAAGGGCATCATCTGGCCCGTGTCTCTTGCCCCCTATGATGTTGTCATCTCACCCCTCAACCTGGCCAAGCCTGATATCAAGCAGGCGGGCGAGAAGATATACGAGGAGCTGCTTGGAAAGGGAGTAGAAGTGATCCTGGATGATCGCGAGCTGTCCACCGGCGCCAAGCTGAATGACGCCGACCTGATCGGCGTGCCGCTGCGCGTCACCATCGGCGAGCGCTCACTCAAGGAAGGGAAGGTGGAACTGAAGCTGCGCCGCGAAAAGGACGCCAAGCTCGTGCCTCCTGACAAGGCCGCGGCGGAAGTTGTTAGTATTCTCGAGGCGGAGAGGAAGGCTCTAGAGCCGTGATGCCTTGGTCCGAACCGGCGAATCGGAGAAACGGCGAAACGGCGAGCAAGTTGCGTCAGACAATCTGTGAAATCCGTGTAATCTGTGGATAAGACCAACCGGCGTGAATTCCTCAAGCGCACGATCAAGGCAACAGCCGCATCCCTTGCGAGCGGCGGCGCCGTCTGGTACTTCGTAGGGCGCGGCAAACGCGCCGCGCGCGCCGCGGCCCTTAGCAAGCCGGACTACCGCAAGCCGCTTGGCGGCAGGGAGTATCAACGCACACTCGCCATCAGTCGTGGCGCCGCGCCGCGCGAGAACCTGGAGGGAGCGCTTGATGCCATCGGCGGGCTAAAGACACTCATCGCTCCCGGCGAGGCGGTGCTGATAAAGCCCAACGTGGGCTGGGACCGTGCCCCTGAGATGGCGGCCAACACCAATCCTGAGCTGGTCGGCGCGCTGGTGACCTTGTGCTTCAAGGCGGGGGCGAAAGAGGTGATTGTCGCTGATAACTCCTGCAACAAGGTGGAACGCTGCTTCCTGCGCAGCGGCATAGGGAATGCCGCGGCAGAGGCGGGCGCCAGGGTGCTGATGCCCGGCAAACGGGATTACTGCGAGGCCGACCTGGGCGGCGAGTTCGTGGGGGTCTGGCCTGTTCTCAAGGTCCTTTACGAGGTGGACCGGGTGATAAACGTGCCCGTGCTCAAGCATCACAGCAGCAGCGGCTTGACCATCGGTATGAAGAACTGGTTCGGTGTCATCGGCGGCTTCCGTGGCCGCCTGCACCAGAAGATGGACCAGAGCATCGTCGACCTTGCCGCTTATGTCAAACCGACGTTGACCGTGCTGGACGCGCACCGCGTGCTCACGGGGAACGGGCCTACGGGCGGCAACCTCAGGGACGTGAAAGAGATGAAGACGCTCGCCGTGTCTACCGACGAGGTGGCGGTCGACGCTTTCGGCGCCGAGTTGATGGGGAGCCCCGCAGAGCGCATCGGCTATATCCCGCTCGCTGAGAAGCGGGGACTGGGCAGGGCTGATTATCGGAGTATATTGAGAAGTTGAGATGGTATTGGGTGATGGGTATTGAGTATTGGGCAAAGCAAACTCAATACTCACTACTCAATACTCAATACGAGGATCATCTCGATGTCCATCAGAGTCCTGCGTCGTATCAGTCAAGTAGCTTTCTTCACGCTATTCATCGTGCTTCTTCTGCTAACCCGCTTTGACGGCAGCGGCGCCGATGTCGAGGACTTGAACCGCCTCGATTACCCGGTGCGGATCTTTCTCGAGATAGATCCCCTGCATGCCGTGACCCAGGTCCTGGCGGGGTGGCGCCTGCACCAGGCGCTCGCGCTGAGCTTGCTGGTGCTCGTGCCGACGTTCTTCTTGGGGCGGTTCTTCTGCGGCTGGATCTGTCCCCTGGGCGCGGCGAATCATTTTCTCAGTGTCTATCCCCGCTCGGCGAGCAGTTGGCGCCCATATACGGCGGCCCAGCGCTGGAAGTTCTACATTCTCCTCGTGGTGCTCGCGGCATCGCTGGGCGGTTTGCAGCTTGCCGGCTGGCTCGATCCTATCAGCCTGACCATCCGTTCTCTCTCCGTTTCCATCTTCCCGGCCGTAGCCAGTATCGGCTGGGATACGGCGGTCTTTCAATACGGGGCTTTCAGTGGGAGCATCTTTATCGCCCTCCTGCTCCTCAACCGTGTACGGGGCAGGTTCTTCTGCCGTTACCTCTGTCCCCTGGGAGCACTGCTGGGATTCTGCGGCAAGACCTCCCTGCTTCGCCTCGGCAGGAGCCAGGGGGGAACAAAAGGGGAGCCGTTGCATTGCCCGATGGGCGCTGACCCGGGGGGCAAGTGGCGCCCCGCCGAATGCGTGCTCTGCTTCAACTGCCACAAGGTCTACGTCAAG
>CBDVCL010000281.1:0-3982 GCA_965372475.1 uncultured bacterium
CACGAGCGACGAGCGACGAATAACGAGCGACGAACAGATGTTACGAATACTGAAAGAGACAAATATAGATTTCCTCCGCATGAGGCGGGGCGCTTTCGTGGTGTCGGGTCTGCTCGTGCTCAGCGGCTTGTTCACCGCGTACCTGATAATGTCGGGGAGGGCTAACACGGGCATCGATTTCTCGGGCGGCACGATGCTCTATATCCGCCTGGAACAAGAGACGAGCGTGGAAGAGCTGCGCGCGGCTCTTCGGCCGCTGGGCTTTGATGACGCTACCATCCAGCGCGTTAGGGGGGAGGCGGAGCCGCGCTTCATGATACGCACGCGCAACAAGCAATTCGCCACGGGGGAAGTGGCGGATAACCTGCTGAAAGCATTAAGGCAGGGCTTGGCGAGCAACAAGATCACGCTGGACGCGAGCGAGGAGATCGGGCCGGCCGTGAGCCGCAAACTCCAGCGTGACGCGGGCAAAGCAGTGCTCATCGCTATCGTCTTCATCATCATCTATATCACTATCCGTTTTGACTTCAAGTTCGGTGTGGCGGCGGCCCTGGCCACGTTGCACGACGGCCTCGCTGTGCTGGCCATCTCGCAGTTCGCGGGGGTGGAGTTCAATCTCTTGATCGTGACGGCGATCCTGACTGTGCTCGGCTATTCGCTCACCGATACCGTGGTGGTCTATGACCGCATCCGCGAGAACCTGCGCCGCTATCAGAATGATGACTTGATAACGGTGGTTAACCGCAGCATCAACGAGGTGCTTTCGCGCACCGTTATCACCAGCCTGACCACGATGTTCGTTGTCCTTTGCGTCTTCTTCCTGGGCGGAGCGATGTTGAGCGGCTTCGCTTTCGCCCTCCTCGTCGGCATCATCGTCGGCTCCTATTCGTCGATTTTCGTGGCCAGCCCGATAATCGTGGAATGGGATCACCTTACTTCAGGCAAGTAAGTCGAAGCGGATTCATACCGCGTTTTCACCACCCGCCTACGCAAAGGCTCCCGCCGTCGCTCCTACAGGAGCTATGGCGGGCAAGACGGCCAGGCAGGCAGATGACACTGATTTCACAGATTGTTTCTTGATATCGGTCAAGGGCATTCTCTGATAACAAGGGATCAGTTGTTAGTCTGAACGGGGTGTTTGAAGGCGGGGCAAGCCATCAAGAACGAAAAGAATATTGAATGAAGAAGAGAAGCATGCAAAAACTCGATATAGACGATTCGCTTGTCTATGACTACTTGATCATCGGTGGTGGCGTGGCCGGCCTCAGCGCCGCCATCGAACTGGCCGGCAAGGGACGGGTGCTTGTCCTCACCAAGGACCGCGCGGACGAGAGCAACACCGAGTACGCCCAGGGAGGCATAGCGGCGGCGATGGGCCGCGAAGATAGCACCTACCTGCATACCAAGGACACAATGGCGGCGGGAGCGGGCATGTGCCGTCACGAGGTCGTGCTGCTCACCGTGGAAGAGGGTATTCCGCTGGTGCGGCGCCTGATCGAGTGGGGATTTAAGTTCGACCGTATAGGGCGGCGCCTGGATTTCACGCGCGAAGCGGCCCACAGCGCCAAACGCATACTGCACGCCTACGGCGACGCGACGGGCGCGGAAATGGTGCGCACGCTGAGCCGGCGGGCCAGGTCGCTGAAGGTGCCGGTGCGCAGTTTCAGCATGGCACTGGACCTGATCGTAGAGAAAGGGCGTTGCCTTGGCGCCGTGGTGCTGAGCGCGCGCACTGGTAGGGCACGCGCCATACGCGCCAAAGCAGTGGTGCTGGCCTGCGGCGGCCTTGGCATGATCTACCGCGAAACGTCAAATCCAACGATCGCTACGGGTGACGGATACGCTATCGCCTATCGGGCGGGGGCGGAGATGGCCGACATGGAGTTCATCCAGTTTCATCCTACCACTTCCTGTCTGCCCGGCGCACCGCGCTTTCTCATCTCGGAGGCGGTGCGGGGAGAGGGCGGAGTGCTGGTCGACGCGCGCGGCAAGCGCTTTATGCGCGTTTACCATGCCGCGGCGGAGTTGGCGCCGCGAGACGTAGTTTCCAGGGCGATTGTTGAAGAGATGGGCCGTACGGGGGAGAGCCAGGTATATCTGGATATGAGGCCAATAGGGGTGAATCGGATCAAGAAGCGATTCCCGCGCATATATAGCTTCTGCCGTGAGCATGGTGTGGACGTGAGAGAAGCTCCTGTTCCCGTGCGGCCAAGCGCTCATTTTTCGATGGGCGGGGTGAGAACTGATATTTACGGCATGACTAATATCAAGGGCTTATTTGCCTGCGGCGAGGTGGCTTGTACCTTCCTGCACGGGGCCAACCGCCTCGCCAGTAACTCCCTGCTGGAGGGATTGGTTTTTGGCACGAGGGCGGCAAGGGGGGCGATGGCATACCTGGAGGAGGAGAAGGTAACGTTTCCCAAGAAGCTGTCATATCGCGGTGGGAGCCGGGGAGGCGGGGTAAAGGACTGTAAAGAGAGGCTTGAGCGCTGGCGGGGGCTTATGTGGGATTACGCTGGGATCGTTAAGGACGCTCGCGAGTTGAAACGGCTTGGGGCGCTGTTAGACAAGGAGATGCGTGCTCTGCGAAAGTTCGGGTTCAGGAAGAAGGAGGATTACGAGTTATTCAATATATACCAGGTATCGCAGTTGGTGATACGTGCAGCGATTAACCGCAAGGAGAGCCGCGGCAGCCATTACCGGAAAGACTTGCCACGACCCGATCCTGCCCAGGCCGCCTGGCATCAGGTGCTCCGGCGCGCCAACGGCAAGAGAGGCGGAAGAACAAGGATCGAGCGGGTCAAAATCACTTGATTTGGCCGTTTGTAAGATGTAGTATTTACTTTATTCTGCGGCGAAACGGGCGGCCGTAGTAGGCCGCCCCTACGATGATATTTCAACGTAGGGGAGGTGTCGACCCCTGGATTTTTTCTAGAGTGGTAGGGGTCGGCCGCTGACTTGAAATCATTCGTGAAGTTCAGCGCCTTGCGGGCTGCCGCAGTATTGGGCGGACACACAGATCCGCCCCTACATACGTTATCTGCGTAGCGAAGGCGGGATATGACATGAGATGCGGTCAATGCAAGTCCTTTAACGAAGACAGCGCGAAGTTCTGCCACAATTGTGGCGCCGGCCTGGGTAAGGAAGGGGAGAAGGATACCAGCCCCAAGGCCAAGCTCTACGGCAAAACAGTGCCTGTTCTCTTCTACCTGGCAGATAAAGGCGCAATCGGCGCGATCGCTAATCCCAGCAAGGAAGAGGAGAAAGAGCACAGCGGCGATGGGCTGATACAACAGGTGAGAATCGCCGGGGGCTCGGGCACGGCAAGCGAAGTGAAACAGTCATATATGCGCTTCATCAAGCAGTTGAAATCCATGTTTGGCGAAGAGTATTACGATGAACAATTCGTCAATCTCGAAGAGAATATGTTGAAGAAAGAATACCTCCGCCTCTTAGAGAGGATGTGGCAGAGGTGGCGGGTCATTAAAAAGTAAGAAGGAAAAAGTAAGAAGGAAAAAGAGCTGGTGCCATTGCCCTTTTCCTTTTTACTTCTCCCTTTTTCCTTGGGAATCTCTCAGAATTGCTTCCGCTGCCTGCTCCCCCAGCTTGATGGAATAGTTGATCCCCCTGTCCTCTGGATATATCTGGGATGTGTTCGCGAGATACAGTCCTTTGATAGGGGTCTCAGTGGCGGGAAGGTAGTCGCGGTAGCCGCTGAAGATAACCGGTTGAGCATGTGTATCGCGGAACATATGCAGTTCCATCACGTCGTCACGTGTGAACTCAGGGGCGATCCTGCGTATAAACGGCAAGTATTCTTGCAGAAGTTGGTCGGCGGAAAGCGAGTAGGCGCGTGCCGCGGGGTCGAGATAGTTTGAGATGTAGATCAGGTTGTGGCCGCCGTAGTGCTCGCGTGATACGTAGTTGGTATGCTCGATAATGCCGATGAAGGGGAAGCCGGGCTCGGTGACGTTAAGCCAGT
>CBDVCL010000282.1:0-3949 GCA_965372475.1 uncultured bacterium
CATTCAAAGGCGTGCTGTATGACACGAAGGTGGCGGGGGATATCAACGTGCTGGCGGCGAAGCCGTATGACGTGATATCGGCCGAGCAGTTGAAGGCTTACCACGCCAGGAGCGAGCATAACTTCACGCGCCTTTCCCTGCCCCTGGAAGGGGAGCAGGAAGACTTTTACGCGAACTCGGGCGCGCGGCTGAAGGCATGGCTTGAGAAGGGCGTGCTCGTGCGCGATGATAAGGAATGCCTGTATGTCTACGAGCAGGAATTCAAGTCGCGCCGCGGCAGGGGGCACCACAAGCGGCTGGGCTTCGTCTGCCTGGTGAAACTGCATCCCTTTGAGGATGGTGTGATCCACCCGCACGAGCAGACCTTCAGCGGCCCGAAGGAGGACCGCTTCAAGCTGATGTCAGCCAGCAACTCGCAATACTCGTCCATCTTCTCGCTGTACGATGACGTGGAGGGAAAGGTGGACGCCCTGCTGGGGGAGGCGAGCAAGGGGGAACCGTTTTTCAAGACCGTGGACGATGACCGCACCGTGAACCGGCTGTGGCGCCTTACCGACGCGGGGAAGACAAAGGAGATATGCAGGCTTTTGGGCGACAAGAACCTGATCATTGCTGACGGGCACCACCGCTACGAGACTGCGCTCCGCTACCGTGGCGAGGTAGGCGGCGATAACGCTGACTACGTGATGATGACGCTGGTGAACATGGGCAACGCCGGGGTTGTGATCGACCCCACGCATCGGCTCACGGGCAAGCTCGATGAGCGCGGCATGAAGAAACTGAAGCAGTTGGTGGAGGGCAACTTCACGGGGCGCGAGATGCCGCCGCCACACACGCCGAAGGAGATCGCGGCTGAGCTGGAGAAGCTATCAGAGGGCGGGGTGAAGACGGGCTGCTTCGGCTTATACGCGGACAAGAGCTTCCGCATCCTGGAGCTCAAGGACATGGCGGGTTACCTGGGGCAACACAAGGGGGAACATTCGGAAGATTGGCTGCGCCTGGATACGGCGATACTACAGGGGGCCGTTCTTGACGAGCTCTACGGCAAAGGCGCGGGGAAGGAACAGGGCATCGGTTTTGAGAAGCACGAAGTAGAAGCGTGCCGGTTGGTGGACGCGGGGGAATACCAGGCCGCCTTTATCCTCAACCCGATCAGCATAGAGCAGATGAAGAAGGTGACCGTGTCGGGCGAACGGATGCCGCAGAAGTCTACGTATTTCTATCCGAAAGTAGAGTCGGGGTTAGTTTTGAACGTGATGAAGGAGTAATTCGGAACTCGGAACGATGAAGACAGATATACTGTTGATAAATGGAAGTCCGAGGAAAAAGGGCAATACGTCCGTCTTGTTGGACGAGATCAATAGGGTATTAGGGTGTAAGTGTATTAGGGCTGAAATCGTACACTTGGATTCCATGCGTATCGCCCCCTGCAGGGGATGCCTCTGGTGCCAGGGCGGGGACGACCGCTGGTGCATACAGAAGGACGATATGCAGGCGCTCTATCGGCGACTGCTCGCTTGCCGCGGCCTGGTTCTGGCGAGTCCCGTCTACTGGGACGGGGTCACGGCGCAGTTGAAGCTATTCATCGACCGGCTCTTCGCGATGATGAAATGGAAAGGCGCCAAGTGCAAGTCGCTGATAAGCGGCAAGCAGGCGGCGATGGTGTTGGTGGCGGGAGGAGGCCCAAAGGACGGCCTGGGTGATTCCCGCAGGATGCTGCGCACGGTGATAAAATGGTGCGGTTTCAGCTTCGCGGGGCAGTTGATCGTGCCATTTGTCGATAAACCGGGCGAGGTGAAGGGGAAGGAAGAGGTGATGGAGAAGGCGAAGCGATTGGCATTGAAGTTGGCGCGGAAGTAGGGTTTTTACCACGATGGAACGGCTTTTAACCACAGAGGCACAGAGGTCACGGAGGATTCACTGAGTCTTTTTTGAGAAAACTGCTCGTTTAACCACCAAGACACCCGTCTACGCTATTTATCCTGTCAGGATTGACAAATAGGAATAACTGTGGTACTTATATATTGAAGTACCTTTGTAGATACGGAAAATAGGTAAAACGGTTTGAATATAGTGCCAAGACGAAGAATCATAGCGATCTGTATTCTTGCGGGCATTCTCGTATTGGCCTGTTCGCCCCTGAGGATTTACGCCGCCTGTCCCCTTTCGAAAAAGGTTGTAGGGTTCTGGCCCGACTGGGACCCTGATCCCTCATACGGCCCTTCAGACGTAGCCTGGGAGAACCTGACGCACATCGCGCATGCTTTCTGTTTGCTGTCTTATTCCAATCCCAATAACGCGACCGGTGCGCTGATGGCGAATACGCCGAATTTGGCGACCGACCCGACGCTGATTACCGAGGCCCACGCCAACGGGGTGAAGGTGATGGTCTCGCTGGGCGGCGCGCTCCCCGCTGACCATGACGACGCGATGTCCGAGATCTGCGGCGACGCGGGGAAGAGGGCGACATTGATCACCAACCTGGTCAACCTGGTGCAGACAAGGGGCTATGACGGCGTGGACATTGACTGGGAAGTGCCGGTGGCAGGGGACAGGGCCAACTTCGTGACCTTCTCCAACGAGCTGCGCGCGGGCCTGGATGGGTTGGACCCCGCCCTGGAGATGTCGTTTTGCAGTCCCGCCGCCAGTTTCTGGGAACCCGGTTTTGACATGACCCAGTTGTACATGATCTACTCGCACGTCAACATTATGAATTATGATTACCATGGCGATTGGTCTAACCACGCGGGACCCCTCACGCCATTCAATAACGCCACTTGCTGCTCAGGAAATTGCGACGTGTGGTGCTTTGCGCATGACCTGCCTGACTGGCTGGCATACGGCGCCCAGAAGGACAAGATGCTGGGGGGCATAGCCTTCTATGGGGTCAACTTCAGCGGCGCCGTTAACTGTGGTGACGGCTTCGGTTCTGGAACGCAGGTGGACGTCGCTGACATCTTCGCCTACACGGGCTATACGGACGATTGGGACCCCGTGGCGATGGTGCCCTTCAAATGGAAGGCGAGCGGCGGAGGAAACTGGGTCACCTATGACAATACTGCGTCCGTTGATGTTAAATTGGACTTTATCAACGCCAACGATTACGGCGGCACGATCATCTGGTACCTGGGTGCGGACTACTACCTGGGCGCGGAGGTCCTCCTGGAAAGGATGAGCCAGAAGTTCTGCACGAGCGGCTTGATGATAAACAAGTCGGTAGACCAAAGCATGGCCACGGCGGGAGAGACGCTGAGCTTTACCATCTCCTACTGGAACCCGCAGACGGTGGCGATCACTAACTGCTATCTTCGCGACACCATCTCCAGCGGCTTCAATTACCGCTCCTCTGATCCGCCGGGCGCAGACCAGGGAGGCGGCGTTTACGACTGGACACTGGGCAACCTCGCCGTGGACGAGCGGGGCACGATCACCGTGGTGTGCAAGATAGAATCCAGCGCGCAAGCGGTGGAGCAGAACACCGCCGTCATCTGGGGGGATTCTGTCGGCGCGATGGTCTCGAATACCGTGAAGGTGCGCACGATCTTCAACCCCTGCGAGAGCCCGACACTTGACGATAACGGTATCTGGGACATCGACGTGGGCTACGGTACGGTAGGCTTCGACGGCAGCAGCTACAGCCAGGGGGGCGGCAGCGTGGACTTCAACATCAGCGACACCAGCGGATGGATGTCAGTCTCGCTCAGCGCCATTCTTGACAACAACTGGTGCCGTTACGCCACGGGCTACCTGGTGATGGACATCTACAGCGAGGCCGACGCGAACTGGAGCATCGGCCTGATCGAGGGCAGCAAGGCGCCTACCTGGTGGGAACCGATGACCTCCGTCAACGGCCAGGTGACGCAGACCGGCTGGAACTACGACGTGGTGATCCCGCTGGACTTCAGTGCCGGGGCGATCGACCCCTGCGCCGACAACGTCAACTTCCTCT
>CBDVCL010000283.1:0-3948 GCA_965372475.1 uncultured bacterium
GATGGATAAGCTCGAAGAGGATCTCGGCGGCACGGCCCAGGCGCGGGCCGGGCACCACGAGTTCGCTTTGCAGAGGCAGGTATATCCTGCCTGTCTTCACCGCTTGCAGGGACGGCATCTTGTCCCAGAGCCGTTTCGCCGCAGCCAATTCCTCCTGCGAACGCTCCTTGCCTACAAGCGACAGGTCGATGATCACCTCGGGGTCAAAGGTGACGATCTCTTCCTTCGAGATGCCGCGGAAAAGCATGCCGCCCTTCGCGGCGGGCAGGATAGCGTTAGCGTAGCCGCACACCTCGCCCAGGTAGCTCTGCGCTCCCGCGATCCAGGTATCCCGCAGGCTGCCCGGCCCACGGCCGACCACTATCAGCACCCGTCGTTGCGGCAGTGCCGCTGACCGCTGCCGTAAGAGGTCCAGTTGACTTTCCATTCGACTGCGGAGACGGCGCGCGGCACCCGTGCGTTCGCAGGCTTCGCCGATCCTTTCGATGGAATAAAAGATTTCCGCCAGGCGGTTATTCTTGACCACTAAGTTGTCGACACCTATCTCACCCAGCTGTTCGCCCAAGCGGCTGAGCGAGGACAGGGCCAAAACCAGGGTGGGCTTGAGCTCGACGATCCGCTCCAGGCTAGGGTTCAAGAGGCCGCCGATACGCGGCAGCTTCTCTGCCTGCAGGGGATAGTGGCAGAAGTCGCTCACCGCAACCAGGTCATCCCCCAACCCGAGGGCAAAGACGATCTCGGTGAGGCTGGGCGCGGTAGATATGATGCGCATCTTCTCCGCGGCAGGTATGGTTTCCGGATGAAATGCGACGGCGGAAACGCACAAGAAGAAGATGAGGCCGGTGGTTCTCTTCATTAGAATGTCAGGTTAAAACCGCCATAGAACGACCTCCCGGGCAGAGGATAGTCTTCACGGCTCTGGTACTTGCGATCAGTGATGTTCTCGGCAGCGCAGAAGACTTCCGCCCGCTTCACTCTCTGGCTGACCCGGCAGTCGACCAGCGTGTAGTCCGGCAACTTATGCGACTCATCGAAATCATCTACCCACTTCACTACATCGGTGAAATTGACGCGCAGATTGACGCGCAGTCCATGCCGCCTCTTCAGGGTGAGATCGTAATTCGCACGATTATGCGGCGTATACATCAGCTTGATGTAGTCTTCCTCCCCCTCCTTCTTGCCCTTGCTCTCCAGGTAACAGTAACTTATAGATTGTGACAGCCAAGTTCGCGCACGATGAATGAATTCGACCTCTACTCCCTGGTTATAGGCCTGCCCGATATTCATCGGGCGCCACTTGTCATAGTCTGGATCGGGATCCACCTCATCCCAGGCGATCAGATCCTTGATCTCGGTGTGGAAGAAAGTCGCGCGTGTTGTCACGGTCCCGGAGCAACGATGCTCGAATCCCACATCGTAGCCCCAGGAGCGCTCAGGCTTGAGCGCCTCATTTCCCTGGGTATCGCCCGCCGGCCCCCAGGCACTGGCCGACCAACTTGTATACGGCGAGTACAGATCCTCAAAGGTCGGTGCCCGGAAAGCGCGGCCAACATTGGCGGAGAGCTTCAACGAATCTCGCGGTTTATAGACCAAAACCGCGCGGGGGTTGCCCTGGCCGCCAAAGATAGAATGATGGTCATAGCGTCCCCCCAAGACCAATGTCAGCTTTCGCAGCACGATGTCCTTCTGCAGAAAGACCGAGCCATAATCGATGTCTTCGTCGATATCGACCACCGCCGGGCTCATAGCCAGATTCTTGCGCTGAAAAGCATCGCGACGGATGTCCGTGCCGATAACACCACCGCACGGCCCGATCAGCTGGACCTCGATGCCTCCGCTGGCTCCGCTGGAGAGATCATCGATGAAATCGGTCGGGCACTCGTATCTCTTATCGCTCAGGCTGCCGTAGGTCCTAAGCTTCACTGTGCCACCACCGCGAATGCCCCGCTCATACGCCACCTGGGCATGCCTTCTTTCCTTGCTCATCGCTGCGTCAGGGAACTGCGCCTGCCGCTCCTTTTCCCCATCGTACGCCTCGAACGGTGTAGTATTCTTGCCGGGCAAACCGAACTCGGAGTGGTGATACGTCAGACGCACGCCGACCTTACCCATATCGTCAAGATCATATGCCGATTTGAAGAATAGGTCGTCGCCGGTGTATTCGCTGTTTTCCCGCCAGCCCATGGAGACATCCTTGCTGGCGGCAAACACAAACATCCGCCCCTCGTCCTTATTACTCACGGCCAGATTGTAGTTCTGCGTGCCGAAGCTGCCGCCGCGGAAGCCAAATTTCGTGACTTGCCCCTCCTCGCTTGGCTGACGCGTGACGATGTTGACCACCCCACCCAGAGCATTAGCCCCCCAGAGAGCGGAACTGGGGCCCCTTATCACCTCGACTCGCTCGATACCGTCAGTGGGGATGTCACCCAGGTCCGCAGCCCCGAGCGAGACATCATTGATCGGCTGGCCGTCCACCAAGACCAAGACCTGATTAGCGGTGTCGCCACCGCTCCTCATCCTGATCTCTCGGCTCGGACCTTTGCCGCCCCGTTCACTTGCTTCCGTTATGCCCACGAGGCCCTCGATCGCTTCTGCCACGTTCTTCGCGCCGCTGTTCTCTATTTGCTCTCCGCTTACAAGGCTTACGTTTGTCGCTTGGTCTTGGATGCCTTTCTCCAAGCGGGTAGCCGTTATCACCACTTCGTCCAGCGTCGTCACGTTCTCCTGAGCAGAAGCGACAGCAATGACCAGGGGCAAGCTAATCCCGAGAGCCACCATTGTTCCCTTCATCTTCTTTTCTCCCATCTGTTAGAACGCAGCGGAGGCACAGACCACTACCAGAAACATCACCTCAGCGCCCTCCGTTATCGCTCCCAGCGTATCCCCCGTCATCCCACCAACCTTGGCGGCGATGTACTTCCCCAGAGAGAGTGCCACCACCAGGGCCAAAGCGAAAGCGATCAACCCCGACCAAGACAACAACGTAGCGGCAAGGGCGCCGGAGCAGATAACCGCGACCGCAACCCCCAATCCGCTCGGTGTGCCTATGAAAGCCTGTCCCGTACCCTTTTCGCTTCGGGCATAACGGTAGGTCGCCGCCGGCAACAGCAGGCCGCTGCGTCCCGCCATCGGCATAAGGACAAGAGCCGGTACGATCACAGCGCCGGGAAGCGCAACCAGCAACGAAACCTTGAGTATCAGGAACAAGACCAGCGTCGCCGCGCCAAGCGCGCCGACATTGCTGTCTCTCATTATGCGCAGTTTCCCCCTGCGGTCTTTCCCCGAGAAGAGAGCGTCAGCCGTGTCCGTCAGGCCGTCGATATGCAGGCCGCCGGTCAGGAGCGTCAACGCCATCACCAACACAACGCCCGTCACCTGGGCCGGCAGTGCCCGCGACAGGCACAACTGCATCCCCGCCAGGACTAGTCCGATCAAGACGCCGATGAGCGGAAAGAAAGGCATCGAGCCGGCGAAGTCCCTGTTTCCCAGGCGTCTCTTGATACGCACCGGAATGATCGTCAAGAGCTGCAGCGCGATCAGGAATCTCACCTGCCCTCCTTGCCTGAGACGCCCGCCCCCTCAAAAGTGGCCATCTCGGCTAGAACCTTTGTCGCCGCCTCGATGATGGTCATCGCCAGGGCGGCCCCCGTTCCCTCCCCCAGGCGCATCTTGAACTCCAAGAGCGGCTTCAAACCCAGGTGTTTCAAGACCGTCTTGTGACCCGGCTCGGCGGAACAGTGCGCCGCGATCATGTATCCCTTCGTCTTCGGTTCCAGACCCGCCGCGATCAGCGCAGCCACCCCCGAAATGAAGCCATCGATGACAACAGGTATGCGGTGCGCCGCCGCCGCGAGCATCACCCCGGCCAACCCGCCTAGTTCAAAGCCGCCGACCTTGGCCAGGACGTCCAGGGCATCGTTGGCCTTGGGCCTGTTCACCGCGATGGCC
>CBDVCL010000284.1:0-3947 GCA_965372475.1 uncultured bacterium
AATACTCGATGAAGTTCACACCGTAGGTGCGGGCCATCTTCCGCTCCCTGCTCTTATTCTCCAGGGCCAGCCCGAATAGCTCCGCCGCGCCCGCGTAATGCCCCGCCGCCGCCAGCTCCCGGCCTTTCTCGTAGTGCTCCCACCATTCGCCGAGCGCCCAGAGCTGCGGCACGTGTAAGAACACCAGCGCCAATGCCACGGCCGCCATTCGGGACACTAGCAATCCCGGCAGTCGTGAACTCCGAATTCCGAATTCCGAATTCCGAATTCCCATATCTTCGACCCCGTCAAAACGACCCCGTCTTTTTCGCCGCCGCTTCGCGGAAATCATACCGCTTCGCATCTGGCCGCGGCATGCTTCTGAACCTATCTCAGGCCTTTTCGCTCCATGTATTCATCCCGCAGGTAGATCCCCCCGAGAACACCCAACAGCTTCATGTCGCCGGCATCATGCTCAGAGCCCTGCTTGATGAACCCCTCCATCCGTGCCAGCTTGTCGCCGGGGTCGGTCTCGAAAACAGCCGCGACGGCCCAGCGCAGCACCTCGTCGTGGTTCTCGGGCTGCCGCGCCCCCAACCCCCGTATCATCTCTTCCATGGCCGAATCAACAAGCTCCTTCATGCCGCTCGCCTCCAGCAGCTCGCGGCCGCTCTCGCTCAGGTACGGCACCCCCGCCTCGACCCTGATCGCCGGGTTGCCGCGGTAGAGCCTTACCAAGCCGTCCGCTATACGCGGCCACTGCTCTTCCCGTGACCGTTCTTTTCCTTTCATACCGCCGGCAGGAGCGCTTGGCCTTCCCGGCCTTCTCTCTTCCGTCGACAGCTTCTTCAGCAACCAGACGGCAGCAAGCGCCGCCACCACGTACCACACCCATGGCGGCAGCGCGCCAAGTATACGCGTGAGATCTTCAGGCATTCCCCCTCCTCAGGTTACTCCGAACTCCGAGCTCCGAGTTCCGAGTTCCGAATTTAGAGCGTTTTTACTTGCTTCCCGCGCGGCTTCACCTCATCCTTGAAGAGGAGCATGAACACCGCGGCCATCACCATGCAGATACCCGCCGGCACCAGGAAGAACTTCCACCAGATCGTCTGCCCCCCTACCTTGAATACGTCCCAAATCCAGCCGGTAAACAACGTGCCCAGGTAATTCCCCAGCCCCAGCGTGAAGAAGGTCAGCATCGCCTGCGCCGAGGCGCGCATGTCGTCTTTCGCCTTCATGTTCACGTAGATCTGCGAGGCGACGAAAAAGAAAGCATAGCCGAAACCGTGCAGGGTCAAGGAAGTGACGATCACGGGCAGGTTGGGGATACAGAAGAGCAGGTAGCGCAGCGGCCAGGCGATCATACCGATCGCCATCGTCTTGCGCACGCCCAGCTTCTTTATCGAGATGTGCAGCAGGAAGAGCAATACCAGCACTTCCGCCATCTGCGCCACGGTCTTGATCGCCGTAAGCCATTTCTCGGGCGCCCCCATGTCGTTGAGGAAAGGCGCCGTAGACATGTAGTAGAACTGGAGCTCTGTGGTTATCACGAAAGAGACGAACATGAATATGAAGAAGTTCTTGTCCTTGAGCAGGGAGAGCGCCTCGAGAAAGGCATAGGGGGCCCTGTCTCTCTTCACGGGCGGCGTATTCGGCAGGGCAAAACAGAAGATGCCCATCAGCAGGGAACAGCCCGCGGCAAAAACGAGCAGGTCACAGCCCCCCGCCCAGTCCTCGGTGTGCCAAGTACTGCGCATCACCGTCACCAGCCAGCCGACCGTGATCCATCCCAGCGTGCCCCACATCCTAACGCGGCCGAATTCCCCCTCGCTGTCCCTCAAGTTGCGGAAGCAGATCGAATTGGTCAGCGCCAGGGTTGGCGCGTAGAACAAACAGTAGATGAACATCCATTTCCACATCGGGCCGAATTCCGTCTGCGTCGCCGTGAGGAAGAGCAAGGCGCCCCCCGTTATGTGCGCCAGCGCCAGGAACATCTGCGTCGGCATCAGGCGGTCCACCAGTTGCCCGCCGATCAAAGGCGCGATCATGCAACCCAGCCACATGCACCCGTATATCGCGCCGATCTGCTGGCCGCTGAAGCCCAGCTTGACCAGGTGCACCGCCAGCGCCGTCGTCCACGACCCCCAGATCGCGTACTGCAGGAACATCATCATCGACAGCCGCGTCTTCATTGTTTGGGCTCCTTATCGCAGTAGGGGCGACCCTCCGCGGTCGCCCCCATGCACCGAAGGTGCATGGCCGTGTCGATCACTCCAACCCCTTTTCCACCTCGTCCACGCCTCCGGCGATTTCATCAAGCATCTCCAGCAGGATGTCCGTTTCGCCCTTCACGCTCTCGTCCCCTACGCCTATGCTCTGCAGGGCTTGCTGCGACCCGGCGATACCCATGCGGCAGATATCTATCTGCGCCACGATGTCGTTCAGTCTATAGTCGTCCTCTTCATCAAGGCATTCCCGGCCCTGCAGGAAGCGGTGTATCTTGACAGCTAGTTGCACGTGGTAGTATACCAACGCCTGGTAGTCCTCCGCATCCCTGCCCGAATCATCCTCGTAGATATTGCTCTCTATGAACTCGCCGGTCTGCTTGGCGTATGCCAGGGCCAGTTCATACAGAGGATGTTCTTTCACCTTCGCGCGCGCCGCTTTCTCCCGCTCGATCTCCTTATCGGCTTCCGGGTTCGGCTCGCTGAGGTCGATGCCCTTCTCCTTCGCCATCTTTTCCATCAGCTCATGCGCCCTGGCGAAGCTCTTCCCCATGCTCTCCGCCACCGCTTCAGCGTCGTCCGGGTCCTTGCCCGCGTCCATCCGCGCCTGGGCTTCTTCGTCCAGCTCCCTGTAGATGCGGCAATCCGCCGTCCTTCCGCACCTCTCGCACCAGCGGTCGCAGTAGTTAAACGGCGTTTCCTTTTCGTATTCCGCGTTCTCCTTCCTGATCTTGTCAAGTCTCGAACCCATGCCTCTTGGCCTTTCAGCATTCACACTTTACCCTTCACCCTTCATCCTTTTTCCTTTTGACTTTTTAATTTTTAATTCTTACTCCCCAATACCTCCCCCAACTTCTCCTGGTACTCCGGAAACGAATCAAGGTCGTTATGATGCCCTCCTTCAATCGTATACAACCTTCCCCTGCTTCCCAACTCCTCCGCCAGCTTTACGCCGTAACTGTAATCGATCACCTCGTCGCGGTCGCCGTGGAAGATATGGACGGGACAGCTCGCCTGCGCCGCCAGCTCGTTCACCCTGTAGCTGTACCTGAGCAGGAAGGTCGGCAGGATGGGATAGGTGCGCCTCGCCAGTTCTTTCAAATTATAGAACGGCGCCTCCAGCACGAGCATGCGCGGCTTGTTGCGTGACGCCACGTAGGCGGCAGGGGCACTGCCGATGGAACGCCCGTAAAGGATTATCTTCTCCTCTCCATACCTCTGCCTCATCTCGTCGTAGATGTATTGCGCGTCGTGGTACAGCCCCTTCTCGCTCATCCTGCCGCTGCTCTTACCGTAGCCGCGGTAGTCTATTATCAAGACGTCGTAACCCAGCGACACAAGATCACCGGCAACGTTCCCCCAAGACCTTAAGCTTCCGGCGTTGCCGTGAAAGTAATAGACCAGTCCTTTTGGCTTTTCACTCCTGAATAACAGCGCGTTGATAAGCGTCTTCGGCCCCGTGCGGAAATCAAGCTCCTCGAAAGACGTATCGTACTCGTATTCGTAGTCGGCGGGGAGCCTCTCGGGAAAGAACATCAACTTCTCCTGGAAGAGATAGGCCAGGAGACAGATAAGCAGGTAGGCAACCGCTACGAGTATCAGCCCTTTGATCATAGCGCCAATTATGGCTGGCGGAAGGGAATATGTCAACCCATGATAGACGCTTTACGAGGCACGATTGACGGCAGAACGATCACACCTGGTGTGCTTCACACCGGGTGTGCACTACCCCCACAACGAACG
>CBDVCL010000285.1:0-3938 GCA_965372475.1 uncultured bacterium
AGCCCTTCGGGGCTGAGCCCCTCAGGGGCGAAGTCCTCGTAGAGCGAAGTAGGGGCGCTAGTCGCTCGTCACTTCTCTACCAGCCGATAGATAACGTCATCCGGCCGCACCAGGAGCGGCACCGTGCGCACAAGACGTTCCCACTCGGCGCTGCCCGGCTTTATCCTCTTCACCTGCGCCTCGATCTCCTGGTTCTCCTGCGACAGCCTGTCTATCTCCGCCTGCAGGTAGGCGGCCTGCCGCCTCATCTCCATATATTTCAGCAAGCCCCTATCCCCGCCAATAAAGAGATAACCCGCGACCATAAGCACCGCAAGCACCACCACCATGCGCCACGGCTTGGTCAGGCCACTGGCGCCGGTACGGCGGTGGACGCGGACGTAGCTGTTGTCGCGATGGAATCTCATATGATTATTCTACCATAGAAAAGACTGCGGACAAAAGACTAAAGCCCAGCACACTTTCTCTTGAGCAGTAGAACAATAGAGCAGTAGACCGCCCCCACGTCTGCCTGTCGGCAGACAAGCGTGGGGGCTCTGAACCGCCGCGCTGCGGCGGTTCATTCCCACGGCCTGAAAAACTCCCGCAGGCCCCGCCCCTCCTTCTGCCAGCGCCGCATGTCCTCCACACTATAGTCAGGATGGAACGACAGGTCATATTTCTGGAACAGGAACTCCCCCGCCGCGCGGTAAAGCGCCCCCAACCCGGCGATAGCGAAGAGCATCAAGCCAACACCAAACGGTAAGACACAGAGCGCGACGAAAACAACCCCCAGTAGGAACAGGCCGAACGAGAAGAAGAAGTTATCCAGTGCCAGGGAGAAGGACCTTTTCAAGGCCGTGACGGAACTGCATCCGGCCATGCTCGCCAGGGGCAGGAAATACTGCTGGCTTAACAGCCAGAAGACGGTCATCCAGAGGCTTACCCCGGCCAGGAGCTTGCCGAATACACCCGGCATCCGCTCCAGGTAAAACACCACGCCGTAGACCAAGAGAAGCAATACTATCACGTCAAGGGCCAGCAGTGGCAAGACCGTACGCAAGCCGCGCCATAAACCCCGGCAGAAGAGCTTCAAGAAGTTACTGTCTGTCTCCTCCTCCATGAACATAAGGGAGTAGTAGACGCCTCCACTCAACAGCCCCACGTAAAGGATCAAGGCAAAAACAGCCAGGAAAGAGAATACCGGCGGCCAGCGTTGAACGCCATGCAATATAGGTATCGCCGGGCCGAAGGCAAGAAGGAACCAGATCATGTTGAGAAGCACGAGACGTCCCAACCGGTCATAAGCTATCCAGAACGCTCGTTTGACGATAGTCCCCAGCATCCTTCCTCCCTTCGCCTTGGCATATTTCTCGTCTATTATACTACAACGCATCTTGTTTTGCCGCTCCCAGTAGTATGCCAAAGATGACCTTGATATACGTGAGACGAATGACTATAGTTGAGTCTATGACGGAGATCGCGATTGACGCCGACAAGTTCCTCATAAACGGCAAGCCGACCTACGCGCAGGGAAGCTACAGGGGCAAGTCCATAGAGGGAATGCTCTTCAACTCGCGTATGATCCAGGCGATATTTGATGACCAATGCGCGGAAACACGCACGCTCTGGGCCTACCCTGACACGGGCGAATGGGACGCCGAACGTAACACGGACGACTTCTGCGCCCAACTTCCCGAGTACCGCAAGCACGGCCTGCTCGCGGTAAGCGTCGGCCTGCAAGGAGGCGGTTCCATCTATACCCCCGCCATCTACGACAACTACCTTAACAGCGCCTTTACCCCCGCCGCAGAACTCAAGCAACCCTACTTTGACCGACTGGCGAAGGTGCTCAAGGCCGCGGACAAGGCCGGCATGGTCGTGATCGTCAACTACTTCTACATCAAACAGGCAAAGAAGATGCCCGCTGACATCTTCTTCCCTCTTACCGAAAAGATCACGGCATGGTTGCTCAAGAGCGGCCACCGCAACATACTCGTCGACGTCGCCAACGAAGCGGGTGACTGGTGGGAGATGAAACCCTACCGCGACGAGAACATCCATAAGCTGATCGCGGCGGCCAAGGGCGTCAGCCTCGGCGGCAGGCGGCTGCTGGTCTCCTCTTCCACCTGCGGCGGCGAGGCGCTGCCGCACGGCAAGTGGCGCGAGACAGAAGATCTCCACATGCCGCATGGCAACGGCTGTTCCGCCGAACAGTTGAAAACCAAGCTGGCCAAGTTCAAGTGCGATAATGAATTCAAGCGGACGCCGAAACCCGTGCTCGTCAACGAGGACACCCTCTTCATTGATAACCTGGAGGCGGCGGTGCAAACGGGATGCTCCTGGGGCTACTACGACCAGGGCAAGGGGTGTGACTATACCTGGGACGGCGACCGAATGAATTGGCGGGGAACAAAACGCGAGAAGAAACTGGCAGACCTATCGGGTTTCCAGACCCTGCCCGTCAACTGGGGAATCAATACGCCAGAGAAGAGGGCGTTCTTCAACAAAGTCAAAGAGATCACAGATGGCGAAGACTACAGTCTTCCACCACAACGACACAGCGAATGAGAGGACGCATTCCTTCTTTGAAGATCACCACCTCTCCAAGAAGCTCTTCAACTCCTCGTCCTCCGGGTCCAACTGCAGGGATCTCTCGTAGGCCTCGCGAGCTTTCCTCAAGTCTCCCAGACGATAATAGGAATTGCCAATGAGGCGGTATATCATCGCATCGGACGGATCAAGCTCAGCCGCCTTCAACATCCTCTCCAGGCCGGCGGCGTATTCTCCCTCGCTCATCAAGAGCTTGCCCTCTTCCACCAAGTCACGAGCCCCCGCCTCCTTCTGGCCATAGATGATCAGCTCCACGCGCCTGTTGGCAGCGCGACCCCGAGCCGTCTTGTTACTGGCGATCGGCTTCGTGTCCCCGTATCCCACCACCGCGACCCGGTCGGGACCTATCCCCATGATTATGAAGAACTCCCTCACCGCCTCGGCCCGGGACACGGAAAGCTGGTAATTGTCGGCGAATTTCTGGCTCGCACGCAATGGGACACCATCCGTATGCCCCTGCACCACCAGGTAGCTATCGGGGTACTTCTCGTTTATCACCGCCAGCGCCACCCCCAATTCTTGAGACGCTCTTATCTTGAGCATCGCCTCTGCCGATGAGAACAGCACGTCTCCCGAGAATTTGAAGGCGTACTTGTAGCTCACTCGCCCAGGCGTAGGTGTCGGCATCGGTGCAGGGGTCGCTTGAGGGACCGGCTCAACCGGCGGCTCGAGCGTCGGCCTCGCCCAGGCCACGACTATCTCCTCATCTGACTTTCCCTTCTGCTCTTCATCATCCTCCACCTCCAGCGCCAAATGATAGTCACCGCCTTCCACTACTCGCCCATCTTCCCCTTTCCCGTCCCACGCTAGTTCACCAGGGGGCCAGCCCTTGCCGCTGAAGCTCTTCACCTCCCGGCCGCCGCCATCCCGCACCCTTACCACCCATTTCGTTATATCTCCCTCGCCCTTGGTCTTCAGTTTTATCTTGAGCTCATCTTCCTCAAGGGCAAACTCGTCCTCGGCTTCCAGATACGCCCGCGGCGATACCGGCGAGCCACCGAATCTAATGCTAAGAGACATCCTATGTGTAGTGTCGAAAACACCCCCGGGGACGAAAGCGTAATCCAACCCCACGTCCACTATGCCCAAGCCGTAAGAGTATCCAAGGCCGGCGCTCAGACCCTCCAGTATGCTCAGGCCGCCCCCAAAGCGGTAACCCGCCCGCAGTGCCCCCTCCTGCCGTTTCCAAGCCGCCCTGTATTCGGTGCCGCAATGGAGTTTCACCCCCGCATCCAGATGTCCACTCGTATCTGCCGCCAGCAACAGCTTGTCCCGGCCGTAGAATAGCCCGTTCTGCTTGAAACATATCCCGCCCCTAATGATCAGGGGTTGGCTTCTCTCTCTCA
>CBDVCL010000286.1:0-3936 GCA_965372475.1 uncultured bacterium
GAGCAACGAGCAACGAGCAACTAGCAACAACGGAGAGGTATCATGATCAAGGTAGGAATCATAGGCGTCAAGGGATACACGGGGCGAGAGCTCTTGCGCATCTTGGGTCGCCACGAAGGGGTGGATGTGCAAGTGGCACAAGACATCGGTGAGCCGGGGGAAGCACTGGCAGAGGCATGCCCGGAGCTGGCCGGCCTGGTCGATCTCAAGATAGAGGCGGTCCATATCCCTGAGCTTTGCCGGCGAGTGGACCTGGTCTTCCTCGCGGTGCCGCACGGTGTGGCGATGAGATACGTGCCGGAGCTAGTGGGCAAGGTCGGCGTGATAGACCTGTCGGCCGATTACCGGATGAAGAAACGTGCGGCCTTCGAGCGCTGGTACAAGATGACGCATAGCGACCCCACCAATCTCGGCCGGGCGGTATACGGCCTGGTGGAGCTGAAGCGGCAGGAGATAAAGAAGAGCCGTTTCGTGGCTAACCCGGGATGCTATCCCACGGGGGTCATTCTTGCCCTGGCGCCGCTGCTGCGGGCCGGGCTGGTCGAGCCGGACTTGATAGTCGTCGATGCCGCTTCCGGGGTGTCAGGGGCGGGGCGAGGCCTGAGCGAGGCCGCGTCCTTCATCGTCGCCAACGAGAACATGAAAGCCTATCGCCTCACTGACCACCAACACCTGGCGGAGATGACGCAGGAGCTTGCCCTGCTCGGCGGCGGCGAGGTGAAGCTGAGCTTCACGCCGCACCTGGTGCCGCTGGCACGGGGCATCCTCAGCACCATCTACGTGCGGCCGCGGCGCCGGCTGAGCGCAGCCAAGGTGGGCTCGTTGTTCGAGGACCTCTATCAGGGTGAAACCTTCGTTCGTTTGCGCGGCGAGAACAGCCCGGAACTCAAGGATGTTCGCGACGGTAACTTCTGCGATATCGGTTACGCCTTGGATAAGCGGACGGGGTGGTTGAAGCTGTTCTCTGCCCTGGACAACCTGGGTAAAGGCGCAGCCGGCCAGGCAGTGCAGAATATGAATGTTATGTACGGATTGCCGGAAGCACAAGGCTTGATCTAAAACGCCGCGACGCGGCGTTTTAGATCGTATTGGGTAGTGAGTTGTGAGTATTGGGTGCAAGAGGCGACCCAATACCCACTACCCAATACTCCCGACGCAGGACAGGCTAGGTTCGTGTCGCTTCGCGATACTCAATACGAGAGCAAAATGAAGATAAAACGCATCAAAGGCGGCGTTACCGCACCGAAAGGATTCATCGCCGGGGGAACACACTGCGGCATCAAGGCGGCACGAAAGCTTGACCTGGCCCTGGTGGTGTCCGCGCGCCCGGCACGCGCGGCCGCGGTCTTCACGCGCAACAAGTTCGCTGCCGCTTCGGTGCTCTTGGGCCGGCGGCTTATCAAGGGCGCTGAGCACCGTGCCGTGGCGGTCAACAGCGGCAACGCTAATTCCTGCACCGGCGAGCAGGGGATGAAGGGCGCCGTGGAGTTCGGACGCCTCACGGCGAAAAGACTGGAAGTTCCTGCCGCGCGGGTGCTGGTGGCGTCCACGGGGCATATCGGTCGTCCCCTGCCGGTGGGCAAGATCTCCTCCGGGCTGCGGAGACTGCGGCTCAGCAGCTCGGGCGGCCTGGCCGCCGCGCGCGGCATCATGACCACCGACACCGTACCCAAAGAGCTGGCCCTGGAGGCGAAGATCGCCGGCGGCGTGGTGCGGCTGGGCGGCATGAGCAAGGGTGCGGGCATGATCGCCCCTGATATGGCCACGATGATAGCGGTGCTGACGACGGACGCGGACATTCCCAAAGCGGCGCTGGGACGCATGCTGAAGCGAGCGGTGGACCTGAGCTTTAATTGTCTGAGCGTGGATGGCGACAGTAGTACCAACGACAGTGTCTTTTTACTGGCCAACGGCGGCGGCGGCGCGGTACTGCGGAGCGCACGGCAGCTCGCCGCTTTCGGCGGCATGCTGGACGAACTGTGCCTCGAGCTTACCCGAATGATGGCGGCGGACGCCGAGGGCGCGGGACGTTACCTGGAGGTGAGTGTGGCGGGAGCGGTGAATGACGGCGAGGCGCGCCGCGCCGCAAAGAGTGTGGTCGAATCGCTACTATTCAAGTGTGCCGTTGCCGGCGGCGATCCCAACTGGGGCCGTATCGCGGTGGCGCTCGGCGGGCAGGGACTGCGCTTTCGACCGCAGCAAGTAGAGATCCGCCTGGGAGGCCAGGTCCTGTTCCGGCGTGGTGGGCCGGTGCGTTTCGACCGGGCCAGGGCCCGTTCGGCCTTGAAGCGCCGGCGGGTAGAAGTAGGGCTGAAGCTGGGTGGTGGCCGGGGATGCGGCCGTGCCTTTGGATGTGACTTGACGCAGGAATACGTGCGGATCAATATGGAGTATTCGTGATGGCCAAAATCGTCGCTGGTCGCTGGTCGCTGGTCGCTCGAAAAGCAGGCATCACGCTCGCTTTTGCGTGTGTTGCCGTTATGCTCGTGTCTTCGTGTAACAGGGGAGATGGCGGGGATGACTTCCGCGGTCGTTTCAAGAGCGCCACGGCGAAAGAAGACCGCGGCGGCTACTGGCAAGCTGTTGGGGAATACAAGTCCCTGTTGCGGGGTGAACCGGAGGCCAACGACCGTATCAATGTCCTCTTCCGTCTCGGGGATTGTTACCGCAAGACGGGGAACTATGTCTTTGCTGAGGAGGCCTACCAGGTCGTGGCTGCGGACTACAGCGAGGAGATCTATCTTGAATTGGCCTACGGCAGGATGGTGGACTGCTACCGGGAAGCCGGCCGTTACCGCGATGCCTTGGGGATGTACCCGCGGCTGATCTCTGTCACCGCGGAGGACATCCTGCTGGCTAGCATTTACTTTGATCTGGGCAAGGTCTACCTGAAGTTGAGGGACGGGAGAAGCGCGCGGGGCTCCTTCCGCCGGGCGATCAAGTGCTGCCGCGCGGTTCAGCGGCAGCATGCCGGCGGCGATTTCGCCTCCTACGCGGTCCAGATCGAGGACGAAGTCAGGCAGGCGATGGGGAAACTGGACTGAAAGGGCGGACGCTGTCCGCCCCTACACACCGAATGAAGGAATCCGCTGGTGCGGATTCCTTTTTATCTAATTGTTCGGGCAGCTTTTTCGAAGAAGCCGATGATCTCCGCCGGCCGGTTGTTCTTCACTAGTTTTTCGGCGAACCTGGGCTTGCTGAAAAGTTTGGCTATCCTCGCCAGCAGTTGCACGTGCAGGTCGCTTGTCTTCTCCGGTCCGATCAGGAGAAAGACAGCGTACACGGGCTTGTTGTCAACGGAGCCCCAGTGCATGCCGCGCGGGAAAAGCGCCAGGGCGACGATGGTCTTGTCTACGTCCTTGTCGAAACAGTGCGGGATGGCCACGCCGCCGCCGACGCCCGTGTTCGTCTGCTTGTCCTTGTTGATGAGCTTGGCGTATATCTGGTCGGCGTCCAGCCCGCCTGCCCGCTCGGCGACCTTGTTCGCCAGGAAAGCCAGGAGTGCAAGCTTGCGCCTGGGCTTGGTGAAGCGGAATATGAGGGGCGCGTCGAGGAAATGCTGCAGCAGCACAGTCCCTTCCCCCTTGGCGGGAGCGGCAGGCGCGTGCGACTTACGCTTCTCGCGCAACCAGGCGCGCGTCTCTTTGCGCAGCCAATCCTGGCCGCCGCTTAAGAGCACCTCGCTGAGATCGGTGAAATCTTCGGCCTCCAGCTTGGCGGCCTTGCTGGCCTCAAGAAACTCAAAGGACTCGGGGACCTGCCCGAGGTAATCCAGGCGCGGGTCGACCGGTCGCGAGGCCACTTGCTGCAGGTATCCCCGCGGCAATTTGAGTACGCGCTCTATCTGAAGGGTGCGGTGCTGGTTGGGCGGCACCTTGCCGGTTTCTAGCTGGCTGAGATAGGCGGGCGAGACGTCCATTAGTTTGGCGAGGGTGC
>CBDVCL010000287.1:0-3932 GCA_965372475.1 uncultured bacterium
TGCGGCCGTTTTGTGCTTGCCCGAAAGGCCGGGCATCGCCCTCTGGTCTCTCTTCTACCTTGTGCTGGGCATACTGGGAGGGCGGGGAGGTGTCTGCCCCGAAATATGGGGGAGGAGCGCGAAAAAGCGGAAGAGCGTCCTGCCGTTCTGGTTGGTGCCGCCGCAGGGGATGAGCGCGAGCGGGACTGGCGGCAGGGCGGCAAGGACTGCCCTGGTTCTCTTCTGCGTATTCCTAGGCCTTTTACCGCAGCTGCGCAGGGGCGTAGCGCTTGAATATCTGGAATTGGCGGGAGGGCAGAAGAAGGCGGAAACAGCACACCGCTTGTTATCGCGCGGCAATCAATGTGACCCCAGCGCGCGGGAAGTGAAGCTGGAGCTGGCGGCGGTGTTGTCCCGGCTCGGGCGATACGAAGAAGGCATCTCCCTTTATCGGTCCGAGTGCGGTGCCAGTGAATACGCGGCCCGGGCGCACGATGGGCTGGGATTGCTGTATTATTGCCGCGGCGAGTTGGAGCGAGGGTACTGGGAGATATACAGGGCATTGATGATCGACCGCGACCTGGCGGATGCCTATCTTAATATGGGAGATATCTTCCGTTCCCGGGGGCGCTTCGCGCGTGCGCTAGGCCTTTATCGCCTTGGCCTGGAGCGGGAGCCGCGCAATGCCAGGCTTCACTTCGCCCTCGCCGAGAGCCTTTACAACACGCGGCGCTTGCAAGAGGCGATAGGGGCTTATAGCCGCGCCGGGGAGCTTGACCCGGGGATCAGCGCGGTAGATTACAAGATAGGGTTGTGTCACTTCTACCTCGGCAAAGGCGAAGCGGCTGCCAAATCCCTGCGAAAATACCTGCACAGTCATCCGAAGGACCGCCAGGCACGGTCACTGCTGGGAAGGTGCGACTATTGAAACGCTGAGACCGCCCCCGCGTCTGCCTGTTGGCAGACAGCAGCGGGGGCTGATTACGCCGAGGCTTCCCTTGTTACATCGGCGCCATCTGCGGGCCCCGAACCGTGCAGAAGGCTCTGGTTCGGGGCGGGCGACCCAGTGATGCGATGTAGCCGCTTCGGCGGCCACGGCGTTTGACGTAATCGGCGCTTAGGGTAATCCGCGATTTCAGAATACGTGCCTATTCTACCGTAAATGGGCAAATATCCCACAAAAGGGTTGACACCCCGGGTATCTGGCGGTATAGTCTGGAAGAATATTTGGGCAAGAACAGGAGAAGCGAGATGAAAAAAGAGCGTTTCCTGCTGTTGGGGTTGGTACTGGTGATGCTGTCGGTCGGCCTCCTTTTTGCCATCGCGGAGGAAGAAGAAGAGGGTGAACGCGAAGCCGTGATCACCTACGTGCGCGGCGATGTGGAGAAGAAGATCGTTGAAAAGGACAAGGACTGGGAGCAAGCGATAAAGCGCGACACGGTTATCACGGGCGACCAGGTGCGCACGATGGAGGAGAGCCGCAGCGAGATCAGGCTTGCTGACCGTACGGTAATCCGCATGGACGACAGCAGCCAGGTCACACTGGCATCGCTGGAGGCCGAGAGGAAAGCGGAAAAGACGAGCATAAACCTGGACGAAGGCAGGGTATGGGCCACTGTGGCCAAGCTTTCCGATGAATCGGACTTCAAGATCTCTTCCCAGGTGGCTGGAGCCAGCATCCGCGGCACGACCTTCGAGATGGCGGTGGGCAAGGACGGCACAACCCAGGTCAAGGTGCACCGCGGCAAGGTCGAGGTATATAATCCCCTCGTTGCCCAGGACGACGGCGGAGGGGGAGCGCACGAGGTCGTAGGGCCGTCTGAGGTGGCGCCCGCGTTCCAGGAGATAACGCGCGAGGAATGGACATACATGATTGGCAAGCAGATGCAGATAACCATCGGCGCCGAGGGGGAGCTGATATCCAAAGGTAAGTTCAAAGAGGACGATGACGACGAGTGGGCTCAATGGAACAAAGAGATGGACGAGAAAGAGGGGCTTTACTGAGTTTTAGATACTGATAGTCGTTACGCGGTTAATAGAGGAGAGGAAGAATGCGAAAGATCACGATTGTTGTGATGATTGCGCTGGTTTTTGTGTTGCCGCAGGCTGATGCCCAGGTCGAGTTCAATTTCTCGGGCGCCGGATGCCGGGCGGCGGCGATGGGCGGGGCATTTGTTGGTCTTTCAGACGATGCGACGGCGATATACTGGAACCCAGCTGGCTTGGCACAGCTCAAGCGGCCGGAGTTTTCTCTCATGGGTTCGTATGTTTATCAGAAACTGGAATTGCTTTCAGACGATGCTACCTACGACGACGTTGAGTTTACGATGAAGCATCCCAATTTCAATTTCGGCACCCTTGTCTTGCCTCTCAACCCTTCAGGCAACAACATCGTCATATGCGCTGGCGCGGCTGAGATCTGCGATATCTATGAGTATTTTGAGGTGGACGTGGATGATAACGATGAACTGGATGCTATCGAAGAGACGAACGGCGGCGCCTACACCTTGATGCTGGGTGGCGCGCTCGAGATTAACAAGGTGTTGTCGGTCGGCCTGACGGTGAACCGCGTGTTCGGTGGCTATAGCTGGACGGGCACTTACGCTGATTATTATATCGATGATGAGTCTACGGAGGATTACAAGTTCGAGGGAGCACAGTTCTTTACCGTGGGTGTCCTGGCAAAGCTGGCGCCGGCGATACACATCGGGGCGACTTTCAAGAACAAGTTCACGTTCTCCGAGAAGCAGACCTCGCATGGCGGCCTCAGTGCCGACGAATGGATGTACCTTGGCGAGGAATACTGGCGCAGCTATGAAATGCCGCAGTCCCTGGGCTGTGGCATCGCCATTCGCGCTTCGGATAGTTTCACGGTGTGCGCTGATTTCTGGCAGATAGCGTGGGAGGACTTCAACTGGGAATACACCAACGATGGCGGGACGCTCCAGAGCACGAAGGATGAGCCGACCTGGGAGCCCCAGAGCGCTACGCAGGTCCACGTTGGCATGGAGTTGCTGGTGGAGAACAAGAAAGGCGGCTTCCCAATGCCCTTGCGTTTCGGCTACTACACGGATCCGGACTACTTCGAGGACGCTGCCGGGGATATCCCCGTTACCAAGTGGATCACCGGAGGTTTCGGAGCTATTTTCCCTAATGCCCAGCTCGACTTGGCGCTTATGTATGGCAAAAAGGAATTGAAGAACGATTACATATATGATTCCACTGATGTGTTGACTACCATCAAAGGCATGGCATCGGCGATCTGGAGGTTCTAATGAAGAGAATCAAGCGTTTAGGGGTTACAATCCTGCTGGCGGGGGTAATCGCGGCGGTTCTGCCGGGGCGCCTGCTCGCCATCGGCGACTGGTGGGATTTCTATGCCGACGCCCAGAAGCTGATGAAGAAGGGGCAATACGAGGACGCGATCAACGAGTTCATGAACGCCATGGTGCTGGACAAGAAGGACCGCAAGAGCGCCCGTACCTACGGCATGAACTTCATGAAGTACTTCCCCAACCGCGAGATAGGCGTCGCCTTCTATGAACTCGGCTTGACGGACAAGGCGAAGGAGTACCTGCGCAAGTCGATGGCGCTCGAGTCCAGCAAGCGGGGGCGCGAATACCTTGGCAAGATAGAGGGCGGCATAGCCCCTGAGGTGGTGACGGGACCCACGGTGTCGGAGGATGACCTTATCCGCGAGGAGCAAGAGAACAAGAGGCGCGAGGCCCAGAAGTACTACAAGCGGGCATATTCCTACTACAAGAGCAAGGAATACGCCATGGCCCAGGCCGAGCTCTCCAAGGTGCTGACCCTGGACCCCGCACACGTCAAGGGAACGAAATTGCAGAAGGTCGTAGCGATGAAGGTCAAGCAGGCCGAGAAGCAGCGTCTGGCCGATGAAGCCAAACGGGACAAGCTAGCCGCGGCCGAGCAGGAGAAGCTCGAGCGCGACA
>CBDVCL010000288.1:0-3931 GCA_965372475.1 uncultured bacterium
CTCTGCGCCCCCACGTCTGCCTGTCGGCAGACAGGCGTGGGGGCGCGGAGAGGTGACCGAGTGGTCGAAGGTGACGGTCTCGAAAACCGTTGTACGGGTTTCCGTACCGTGGGTTCGACTCCCACCCTCTCCGCCAAGATTTGCTTCGCAAATCTTGGCGAGATCGCGCCCACCAAGCTTGTCTTACAAGCTTGGTGAGGCGGATCCGCCAGATGATGAGTATGCATTACGTGTATATTCTGCTTAATCAGGCCAGAACGAGAACGTATACTGGCGTTGCAGGTGATGTCAATAGGCGACTAGCAGAACACAATTCGGGCCGGGTTAAGTCTACGAAAGCATATCGTCCCTATAAGATAGTGCATACTGAAGCTTTTAATACGCTAGGCCTGGCTCGACAGAGAGAGCGCTTCTATAGATCGACGACCGGACGCAGGAGATTGAGAGATAGGTTCTTTAGGTAGATGGTTCTGTATATGCTATGGACGCCAAAACCACCGGTGCTAACATCGACTTCGTCAACCTGGTAATGATGCTAGGCACCTCGGCGAGTATCTACCTGGGGGAGGGGAATAACCCAATCCAGAAGAAGGTAACGATAGACCTGGCCAAGGCGCGCGGGGCGATAAACATGCTGGTGGCGCTGAAGGAGAAGACGGCGGGGAACCTTAATGCCGCCGAGAGTAAGCTGATCAGCGAGATGATAAGCGACCTGGAGACGAAATACGTGGAGAGCATGGACCTGGACGAGGCGGTGATCAAGCGACTGCGCAAGCGTGCCGTTGGAACTCCGCCCAAGGTCCAGAGCGTGCAGGATTGGGTGAATCTGGTACGAAAGAAGAGCGAGGAGCAGGATGAGGGTAAGTAAGCTGTGGCGGGTGATAAAGGCGATCGCGGTAATTGCGCTGTTCTACTATGGGCTGCAGTGTATCCTCGGGCTTGTGCTCTGGAAGCAGCTGCACGAACTGGTTCGCGCCGTAGGGGGCGATCGCGCTGGCTACCTGGTGGGACGCGTGGATGCCCTAACGGGACGAGTGATACTTAACGGTGTGCGTGCGGATGGTTGGCTCTTCACGGACAGCTTGCGCGCACGCACCGTAGTCGTTTCTATACGTTACCAGGACTTAAAGGCGGGAAAGAGGCAGATAAAGCGCGTTACGATCAAGCACCCCGTGTTCTCCTACGACCTTTCGCAGCCCAAGCAGGAAGGAGCGCAGGCAGGGAGCGAGGGCGAGCTGCCAACACCGTACCTGGTCGAGGAGATCCGCATCAGGGCGGGGGAGCTGGTGTTCTCCGACCCGCCGGCGAAGAATTTCGAATTGGCCCTGGTGGGGATAGAAGGAACGATACGCGACTTGACAAATACCGTGTCGTTGGTCGAGGAGCGCAGCAGGATCGAGCTGGCGGGGAGAGTGAAATACGACCGCATGGCACGCTGGGAGGTATGGGGTAGCTTTAACCCCAGGTTCCCCAAGGCCTATTTCCATCTAAACCTGAAGACGGAGGACTTTCCGCTGCCGCTATTCGAGCCCTACGGTTCCGAAGCCTACTTCGAACGGGGTCTGCTCGACTACGAGCTGCGCGCGGTCTGTGAGAACTACCGCTTGCAGGCGGCGAACACGGCAAGCCTGCGGGAGATCAAGATAAAGGAGCGTAAGTTCACCCTGCGCAAGTTGATCGGGCTGACCGCAGACAGGATATCGGAGAACATCAATAAGAAACACGGCGGCTTCAAGGTCCAGTTCAAGGTGGCCGACAGCATGCGCCGCGAGATGAAAGACGTGTTCCTGAGCCTGGTTCTGAAGATGACGGAAGAATGCCAGAAGGAGATAAAATCGCAAGCGGGGGATACGTTCAAGAGCAACCTGAAGGGGATTTTCTTTTGAGCAAACGGCCTCGGACGGGAGCGAAAAGCCAAGCATGGAGGTGATAAGAATGAAGCGGTTCATGTTCCTTGCTGTTCTAATTGCACTGGCCAGCTGTGGTTGCGGCGGAGGCGGGGAGGCGGGACGGTGGCACGTCGTAGACGTTCCTACAGCTAATGATCTTACGGGAGTTGCCCGGCTCTCTTCGGGGGAAGTATGGGTTGCGGGCACCGAGGGAACGCTGCTGGTGCTCAGGGACGGAGAGTGGCAAGAGGGTAGGACCTACTTCAGGAACGACATCCACGTGTTGTGCCGTGTAGGTGGCGGTGAGATCTGGGGAGGCCTGGCGTTCGGGGGGCTGATCAGGTATAACGGCGAGGCCTGGCTAAAGGTGAAGCAGATGTTCACCGCGCAGAACATAACGGTTATCTTTGTTCGCTCGGACGGCGCAGTCTGCGCCACGGGTGATACGGGGGATGTATTGATATATGAGGACGGCGAATGGAGCAGGCACAGCCAGGCGCCCGCGGCGCTGAGCGGGCTGGGCGAAGATTCGGACGGAACGTTGATGGGCTTCGGTGGCGGCTGGTTCTGGATGTATGTTGACGGTCGTTGGGAAAGAGAGGGGGTGCAGATCGAGGGTGAGGCGCGTGCTTTCGTGCTGCGCGAAGAGGAATTGTTGTGTTTCAATTATAACAATTGCTTCCGTTTGGACGGTAGTTGGCGCGGCAGAGGGAACCCCGCACGGCAAGCTATCTATGCCGCAGTATTTCCCGAAGTGGACTGCGGCTGGGCCGTCGGCGACGGCGGCAAGATCATCCGTTGGGGCGGTGAGCGATGGGAAAAAGAAGCCAGTCCAACAACGGAAGGATTGCGGGCCGTCGATTTCGTCGGTAGGGACGAGGGCTGGGCAGCAGGCAACAACGGGACGGTGCTACATTACTATTGATTCTTGGTTTTGTTGGTACTAACATATAATATGTGAAGTGGTTCCTCGTGAAGCGCGGCTCGTATTGTGGACCAGATACGAGCGGCGAACGGCGATTCACGAGACAAGCCCCCTTAGCTCAGCTGGATAGAGCGCCTGGCTACGAACCAGTAGGTCGGAGGTTCGAATCCTCCAGGGGGTACCAGTGCTCGGCTCTGTGAGCCGAGCACAGAGCAGGTGAGCAGTAGAACAGTAGAGCAGTAGATTGACTGCGAACCTGCGGTCTACTGTTCTCCTGTTCAAGCGCCGCCTCCATATTAGATTAGAGAAATGGGAGCGGGGCGGTCTGAGCCTTGCGGAGCAAGGCGTCTGCTCTATTGTTCTACTGATCTACAGCGTTGAGTCCCGATGCCCCGTAAGAAAACAGACCCCGACGTCAAGTTCATGCGCGAGGCCTTGAAGGAGGCGAAGAAGGCTTACCGGAAAAGGGAAGTACCCGTGGGGGCTATTGTTGTCCACAAGGGCAAGGTCATAGCGCGGGGACATAATCTCGTAGAGAAAAGGAATTCGGCGATTTCTCACGCGGAGATGGAGGCGCTCGGCAAAGCTTCGCGCCGGCTGAGCGATTGGCGGCTTAAAGGATGCACCATTTACTGTACCGTTGAGCCGTGCGCGATGTGCAAGGGCGCGATATTCATGGCGCGCGTGGAGTGCCTCGTTTTCGGCGCGCCCAACCAAAGCATCGTAAGTGGCACGCGGTTCGGTGGTAAGGGGATAGATCTAAAGGGCATAGTAGACGTGCGGCAAGGCGTCTGCGCCGATGAGTGCTCTGAGTTGATGAAGAAGTTCTTCCAAGGGGCGAGGAAGAGACGGAAGGTGGAGGAGAATTGACTTCAGCGGCTGCCGCGCTGAAGTCAATTCAGAGGCCCGCTTCCGTACTTTTTTGGCACTTAGGAGGGGCGGTCTAAGCCTTGCGGTGCAAGGCGTCTGCTCTACCTGTTCTGCTGTTCAGGTAGGACATATCTTGAGCAGTAGATCAGTAGAACAGTAGACCGCAACGGAACAATCTTCTATTCTCATCTATTGTTCTATTGGTCGATTGTTCCATTGCTCTGCGCCCAGGCGCTTTTCGTAGGAA
>CBDVCL010000289.1:0-3922 GCA_965372475.1 uncultured bacterium
GCTCATAATAGTAACTTCAAGCAAACCACAGGAGGTACTGGTTGGGAATGAGATGAGTATTGGAGACTGTATCTGATAGTCAAGATTGTTCTCAATTAAAAAAGGAGGTAAGGAGATGAGAAGGAAAGGCGTGGTGATTTTATCGTTGTTCCTGTTTGCCGCGGCAAGTTCCCTGATGGCCTTCAACATCCCCGATGGTGGCGAGCTGGACGTTGTCGAGTCTACCGGTGGGAACGGTGCTATTGATTGGTCGAACGGGTTTATCTATGCCCTTGGTGAGGGTGTGCCGCCGGACGGCATCACCAACAAGGGCCAGGCTCGCCTCATGGCGCAGCGGGCGGCGATGGTCGTGGCCCAGCGTAATCTCCTGGAGATCACTAAGGGCGTGCAAGTCTCGAGTGAGACCACGGTTGAGAACTATATGGTCACCTCGGACGTCATCCGCACTTCGGTGGAAGGTATCGTTCGCGGCGCGCAGATCGTATCGAATCCTAAGACCGGCGAAGAATACACTTATCTCTCCGATACCACGGTGCGCGTTAAGATCAGGGTGCCGCTGGACGGTTTCGGCAGCCTGGCGGATGTGCTGCTTCCCAACGATGTCGGCGAGAAGATCGAAGGTGACCTGGAGGACAAGGAGGACAAGGAAAAGAAGATGCGCAAGAAGGGCAAGAACGTTTACAGCGGACTTATCATCAACGCCCAGGGCCTGCGTCTGAAGCCGGCCATCTCGCCGAAGATCGTTGACGAGGAAGGTGAGGAGGTATACGGCACCGGCTACGTGGATCGTACCTATGCGGTGAAGAAAGGTGTTGTCGGTTACCTCAAGGACGTTGAGAAGGCCGAGCAGAACAGGCGTGTCGCTGACAACGCGCTGGTGATCGAGGGCAAGGAGCCCAGCGGCGCGGCAAGGACGGACGTGGTCATCGACAACGATGATGCCGACGAGGTGCGCAAGCTGGCCCGGGACCTTAGCTTCCTGGACAAGTGCAAGGTGATGTTTGTCATCGACTGACGCTTCCTCGCGGCGAGGAAACACCGGAACATTCAACAGGAGGAGTAGATCATGAAGAAGCTGATGCCTGCCGCTTTGGCCTGCGTTGTGGCCTTGGCGCTGGCGCTTTCCGGTTGCGGTGGCGGCGCCGCCCTCAAGGGTGAAGGTGTAGCCGACACTCCCGAGGGTAACTACCAGCGCGGCATCGCCCTGCTGGAAAAGGGAGACGTAGACGGAGCGTTGAAGGCATTCGATCGCGCCGTGGCTCTCGATCCCAAGTTCGCCCCCGGTTACGAGGGGTTGGCCCTGGGGCAGATGGAGAAGGGAGATTACAAGCTGGCGACGAGCAATGCCAAGAAGTGCATAAAACTGGATAAGAAGTACGGCTTGGGATACGTTGCCTACGGCCGCATCCTCGCGCGCCAGGGAAAGTATAAGAACGCGCATAGGAAATTCAAAGACGCGTTGAAGAACGACCCCAAGTGTAAGGAAGCCCATTTCTGGGCGGCAGAGACTTATAAGCAGCAGGACCTTTTCGACCGGGCCGAGAACTCCTACAAGGCCGCGATCGACATGGACAACACCTACACCAGGGCCGACCAGGCTTGGAAGGAACTGCAGAAGTCCAAACGGGCGATGGCCGGTCTTCCCAAGGAGTACAAGAAGATCGCCATGTCCAAGATGATCACGCGTGCCGATTTGGCCGCGATCCTCGTTACCGAGGTGAAGGTCACGAACTATATGAAGCCTGCGGCCGAGAAGTCCGAGGGCTACAAGGCGCCGCAGGGCGTGATGGGAAAGAGGAAGGCCGCTGAGGCGGAAGGCCCCACCGACATCGCCGGCAACTGGGCCGAGGATTTTATCAAGCAGGTCGTTGAGTGCGGGGCTATGGATACCTTGCCGAGCGGCGCTTTCGAGCCAGAGCAAGGCCTTGACCGCGCTTCTTTCTCAGTATTGGTGACCAAGGTCCTGGCGCGTGCCACGGGCAACGCCGACCTGGAAAGCCAGTATATCGGCGACGATTCCCGCATCCCCGACGTGGAGAACACCAGCTTCTATTTCAACGCCACGATGGTCGTCACCACGCGCGGCATCCTTAGCCTCAAGCTGGATGGCACTTTTAATCCCACTGGGCCCGTCTCCGGTAACGACGCCCTCTTAGCCCTGAAGAGTCTCAAGGCCATTCTGGCCGGCAAGTAAAGTGCTTTGGACCCGCCGGGCCCCATACGGGGCCCGGCCGGGCTCCGCACGGAGGGCTAAGCATGCGATCCTTCCTGGCAATCACTTTCTCATTCTTGCTTCTTCTCTCTTTGCCTGGTTGCGGCGAGGAAAAGACCGAGGGGGAGATGACGGAGGAAGCCCAGGCGGTTGCCGACCTGTACCTGGAGGTATATTCGAGCGGCACGGGCAAGGCGCCGCCGAATATCAAGTCCGGCCCGCAGCGGCGGTTGATGGCGGAGCGGGCGGCGACGGTGCTGGCTTTGCTCGAAGCTCTGCGCCAGAGCGGCAAGAGCGAAGAACTCTTGAAGGCGGAGAGGGGGAGGATCGAGACGAGCGGGTATATCAAGAGCTACGAAGTGGTGGAGAAGAAGCTAATGTCGGACGATTCGGTGGAGGTGCGTTTACGAGTGGTCGTTAAGCAGTAGATGGAACGTTGCTCGTCGCTCGTTGCTCGTTGCTCGCGGCATGATCGTTGCGGGAAGGCAGCCAGCAATGAACGGTCAGCGAACCTGGATAGCACAAGGGGTAATACCAAGATGAAGACAAGCCGAAGGATCGCCGGGGCGGTGGCGGTTATGCTGTCGTTCCCGATCTGTGCTGCGGCGAAGACGTTGTATGTCAAGGGAGAGATGTCTTCCCACATCAAGTTCAATATCATTCGCGATTACACTCTACCGAGGAAAGTGGACAAGATAACGATCAGGTATCTTGACTATCTCGATTATTCCATAGGCAGTAACCGGCAGAAGATAGTTTCCTACGATTCAAAGTTTGACCCGCCGCCTGACCAGCGGAAAGAGGAACGGGACCGCTATGGCAACCATGTTGTCGTGGCGACCTGGAAAAAGCCGCGCGTCTCTACATTGTCGCACGTGCGCTCCATAGTCGTAGAGCGTTCGGTCAAGGGGAGCCGCACCACGAAGTATATGCCATACCCGCTCAAGGAGATCCCGGGTGAGGCGGAGCTCTATCTGGCGCCGACAAAGCTGGTGCAGTCTGACCATCCAGAGATACGGGAACTCTCCAAAGCCCTGCGTTCAGGCGCCGCTACCCAGAACGAGGTGGTCACCAATATCCTCAATTTCGTGCAGAACAACCTGGTGCCCAAGCTCTCTCCGCCCGAGCGGGACGCGGTGTGGGCCCTGCATAGCCATTACGGCAACTGCCAGAGTTATTCCCATCTCTCGCTGGCCTTGCTGCGTGCCGCGGGCATCCCCTGTCGCGCGGCGGTGGGCATGGCCCTGCACAAGCCCTGGTCAGTGAAGATGAAGAGCGGCAAGCTGACCCAGGACAACGGCCAGGGGCTGCACGCCTGGATCGAGATCTGGTATCCCGGCATAGGCTTCCTGCCAACGGACCCCCAGCAGACCCATAACATGGTCAGCACCCATCTGATCCGGCAGTCGGTCGGCGTGGACGTGGACAACATCGTCGATAGCACCAGCTGGATCGCTGACGGATCTCTTAAGAGAACGGACCGCCCCCTGGAGCTGGAGATATCCGAGAGATGCAGCCTGGCTGAAGTATACCAGCAGAAAGCGCCGAAGAACTACGTGGTCAACGGCATGGTCTTCGCGGGAAAGGCCGGCAAGGTGGAATCAAGGGCAACCGCCACGCCGCGGCCAACGAAAGAGGACATCAAGCTGCTGAAGAAATACGAGAGCGGCCGCAAGAAGAGCATGGCCGAGGTGATGAAAAGGCCGGGCG
>CBDVCL010000290.1:0-3892 GCA_965372475.1 uncultured bacterium
GAGCGAGTCCTTCGGTTCGCTCCGCATACTCAGGACGAGTCGAAGGGTTGCTCGTTGCTCGCCTGCCCTGAGCGAACGAAGTGAGTCGAAGGGTTGGTCGTTCGCAACCAACATCGGACGCGAGACACGCGACCCGGGACCCGCGACTCACCTCACCAATTCTCTGCGAGAAGTTCAAAATGCGCCTGGGGATGATCGCAGGCCGGGCACTTCTCGGGCGCCTCGTCCCCTTCGTGCACGTAGCCGCAGTTGCGGCAGCGCCAAGCGACCTTCTTGCCCTTCTTGAAAACGGTGCCCTGCTCAATGTTCTTCAAGAGATCGAGATAACCCTTCTCGTGCTGCTTCTCCGCCACGGCGATAGCCTCTAAGACACAGGCTATCTCCTCGTGGCCCTCCTCGCGCGCCACCTTGGCGAAGTCGGGGTACATCTGCTCCCACTCGTGGTGCTCGCCCCCGGCGGCGCCCTTCAGGTTCTCGGCGGTACTACCGATCACCCCCGCCGGGAACGCGCCCTGGATCTCGACTTCACCCCCCTCGAGGAACTTGAAGAGGCGCTTGGCGTGCTCCTTCTCCTGGTTCGCTGTCTCCTCAAAGATATCGGCGATCTGCACCAGGCCCTCCTTCCTCGCTTTGCTGGCGAAGAAGGTGTAGCGATTGCGCGCCTGCGACTCGCCCGCGAAGGCAGTGAGCAGGTTTTTCTCCGTCTTCGTTCCCTTTAATCCCATGACTTCCTCCTTGTTGCGTTTATGGTGTCCGATTCTTCTTTCTCTTGCCGCAACGGAAGACCCCCTTCACGTCCCCAAGGCTCGTGCCGGACATATAGTCCCGCGCCCGGCGGCTGACGTCCCTTACCATGTCGCCGAGGATGCACTCGGCGCCGCCCCAGATGGGCTTGTCCTGGAGGCAATCAGCCACATCAAGCGGTCCCTCTATCGCCTCGTAGACCTCGAGAATGGTGATCTTACCAGCTTCACGTTGAAGCGTAAAACCGCCCTTCGGCCCGCGCGTAGAGGAAACGAGACCGTGCTTGACCAGCGTCTGCATCACCTTGGAGAGGTGCGCCTCTGATACCTCCAGCTCCTCCGCTATCTCTCGATTATTGAAAGAGCGTTCCGGGTTCGCCGCCAGCATCACCGCCGTATGCAATGCCAATAGCGCTGCGTCGGACATCTTCAGTATCTTGCCCATGCCGTGGTATTCTCCTCTCACAACTAAAGCCTTACCAACTCATTCATCTATTCTGGTATTGTAATACCACATCGGTATATACCGTGTCAAGCTTTTTTTCATGTTCTTGCCGCAGTTCCGGCGTGCTATAATCTCGCCAAACGGAAGGCGTGATCGTGACCACCGAGACAAGCATACTCTGCCTAACCGCAATCTCAATCGGCTTCCTGCACACGCTGATGGGGCCTGACCATTACCTGCCCTTCATCGTGATGGCGAAGGCGAGGCGCTGGACGCTCGCGAAGACGGCCTGGGTAACACTGGCCTGCGGCGTGGGGCACATCGCCAGCTCGGTAGTGCTTGGACTGGTCGGCGTCGCCCTGGGACTGGCCGTGGTAAAACTTGAAGCGGTGGAGTCTTCGCGCGCGCCCATCGCCGCCTGGGGGCTGATAGGATTCGGCATCGCCTACGCCGCCTGGGGACTGCGCCGGGCCTGGAAAAGCAAGGCGCACAAGCACACCCACCTGCACAAGGGAGAAAAGAAACACAGTCACGATCATATCCACCAACACAACCACGCCCACGTCCACCCGACAAAGGGCAAGGCGAATATCACGCCCTGGGCGCTCTTCGTCATCTTCGTGCTCGGGCCATGCGAGCCGCTGATACCCATCCTGATGTACCCCGCCGCGAAGAGCAGTGTCAGCGGCCTATTACTGGTGACTGCCGCATTCGGCGCGACGACGATATTCACGATGCTCGGCCTGGTGCTGGCGGCGTCCTGGGGATTGAATATCCTGCCGCTGGGCAAGATGGAGAGATACGCGCACGCCCTGGCGGGAGGGGCGATAGCAATGAGCGGAATGGCAATACAGTTTCTCGGGCTCTAAAATAGGAAGCGGGATGTGGGAAGTGGGAAGCGGGACCCACGGTACAATCAATCCGCTCCCCTTCGGAAACTAACTGATATTACATATGCTAGCGGCGGTGTCCGGCCTCACCTTCTGACCTTCGACCTTCGACCTTTGACGTTCGACAAACTCACCCCGGCAGGTAACCCATGTCCCCGCTCTCCAGTGCGCTGGCAAGATCAGCAGGTCTATCTCTTGCCGACTACTCCCGCATCTCCTTCTCTATCTTCGGGATCTGCTTTTTCATCTCCAAACGGCCGCGCCCCAGGTTGCCGTCGAGGCTGATGGCGAGCACGGCGAAATAGGCGTCACCGACCATCATCATTATCATCGTCGCCGCCTCGGTGGTGATGAGTATCTCCGTGGTGGGGCCGAGGCCGAAGTCCTGAGAGGCCTTGCTGGCATTCTTGATGACGCTGGAATACTCCACGCCGACCATGGTCACGTCGAAATCAGGGTCGCTGGAATACTGGTCGACAACGATGCCGTCAAGACCTATGAGACCAATGCCGATGGCCCCCTCCACGTTCTCCGCTACAGCTTTCAACACCTCTTCATAGTCCATGCTTCTTACCCCATTCAGGCTACGGTTGTGCGCCTATTACCAGGTACTGGGCTAACTTCGTTCCCCGCGAGCGCCGAGCCAGACCGCCTCGGCGTTCTCCGCGATACCTCAGCGGTCTCTGCGGACAAAGCGACCCACTACCTACTACCCCGCTTTGTACCCCTCTTCGATCTCCTTTACCGCCTCTTTCAAGGCCAGCCGCAGCATGCCGATCCTTATCTTCTCGTTGGCAAGGATGGTGAGGATGCCGTGCGAAGTGACATTTAGGAAGACCTGTCCATCGCGGGCCGTTATCAACACCTGGGTCAGCTTGCCCTGGTTCAAACTCTCCACCGATTTCCCCACGTTCTTATATATATCCGCTACCATCGCGCTAATCTCGGAGGTGTCCACCTCTATGGTCAGCACCTGTTCCAAAACAGAGCCGTCCTCGGGAGACACCAGCATACTGCCCATGATGCCTGACGTCTCGTTTAGCTTGTCAAGCACGGCAGCCAGTTCGCCGCTGGCCGGCGTGGGCGCAACCGCCACCGGTTCTTCCGCCGAAGGCGTTTCCGCGCGATGCTCTCCCCCTTCCGCCAAGCCAACGCCTACCTCCTCCAGGCCCTCTATCTCGTCCAACCCCAGGTCTATTGCCGGTGCAGACGGCTCCTGCCCCTGCTCCTTGGCCACGACGGCTTCTTCGTCTTCCTCGGCCTTCTCGGCCTTGCCGCCGCCTGGTTCTTCTTTGTCTTCTAGCGTCTTCCCGTCCGCCTTCTCTTGCCGCGTCTCCTCCTTGATCACCGCATCCAGATCAAGCATCGCCACCCCCGCCTCGCCTGCGGCGACGGCCGTTCCCTCCTCCTTCGCCGCCGTTTCCTCGACCCGGTCCTGCTCCTCGCTTTCGCCGCCATCGGCCAGCTTGGCCCTGGCCTCCTCCAGCTTGCGGTGAGCTATGATGTTCTCGGCATCCGCGGCAACCACTTCCTCGTAGACGGGCAAGGCCTTGGCGTAGTCCCCCTTCTTCATATGCATCTCCGCGACCTTGAGAGAAGCCGTAACCCCGGAAGAAGCCACGGCGGCTGCCTCGCCACCGCCACTCTCCCCCGCCGCGTCGTTCCTGTCCCCGGCCGCCTCTTCCTCTTTGCCGCCTTCCTTCCTGCGCCGGCGCATCTCCGCCAGCGCCCGGGCCGGCCCGGGCCGAGGCCCGGCCCGACAAGACGGGGGGGGGGCGGGGGGGGTGGGGCCCCCCCCCTGAGGCCCCCCCCGG
>CBDVCL010000291.1:0-3880 GCA_965372475.1 uncultured bacterium
CATTGTTTCGTCGTTAGGTGCTAGCCCTTCGATTGCCCTCAGGGCCCTTCCCGCCCTGCGCGAGCCATTATGGGAACTCTACTTTCTCAGGGCGAGTCGAAGGGTCGCTTGTCGCTCGTAAGTCAGGTCAGACATCAAAGATAATCACCGTCTGCAATCCCGACTTCGTTTCTTCTATCTTCAAATTATGATAAGTGACGCTCTTAATCTCGTTGAGGATACGCTCGTCAGCGGAGCGCATGTGCCCGGAAACGCGGCAGCGAAGATTCAGGTCCTGCAAATGGTCGAACTCCACTTCGACCGCGACGGTCTTGTCGCTCTCAAAACGATAGAGCAATTCGGTGAGGAAGGCGACGAGCAGGTCCTCGCGGCTGGTGGCGTCCAGTTCCAGCTTGTAGCTCACGCCCAACGCGTCGGCTCCCTGCCCCTTCTGCACCAGCAACGAGAACATTCCCCCTGCCGCTGTTTTGAAGAGATCAGCGAAGTCAGCGCCCGTTATCGCCAGGCCGATGTCGGCATCGTGGTCTATTTCTCGGAAGTCACCCATTTGTTCGTGCATCGTACCGCGCATATAGCATTTCGTCTGCTTGCAAACGAGATACGAAATGCGACGCACGAGGCACCGGCCTTCAGGCCTTAGTAATATCAACCCGGATCTCGGCGCCAGCGACCTTGATGATGCCGGCCTTGTCGGAAGGAGTTCCCCGCTTCATCTCCAGGCAGAGGAGTTCGGCCTTGAGGTAATCGCCAAACTTCTCAACCGCTTGCAGCAGCTTGCTGTCCTTCGTCTCGTAGACGATCTTCACGCGGTCTTCGATCTCCAAGCCGATCTCCTTGCGTTGCACCTGGAGCTTGCGCAGTAAGTCGCGCATCATCCCCTCGAGGGCGAGTTCCTCGCTGATAGCCAGGTCGAGAGCTACCCAACCGCTCTTGTCCTCTACGATATACCATCCCTCGGGACTAGCCGATTCGAAAATAAGCGCCTCCTCGTCAAGCGTGAGCTGCTCACCGTCAATCTTGATATCGATACTTATTGCGCCTTTGCGCCGCGCCTCCACAAGTTTCTCCCCGTTGCGCTTCACATACTCGATCACCTGCTTCTTCTTCTCGCCGAACTTCTCGCCCAGCGCCTTGAAGTCAGGCTTCACCTGCCATTCCAGCTCGTTGGCGCTGCCAGGTTGCTTGATCTCCACGGCCTTGACGTTAAGATCGGCCTGCAAAAGCTCGTTGAACCTCTGCACGGCGGCGACACCCCCCTTGTCCGCGGGACAGACGAGGAGGCGGCTCAGGGGCTGGCGCACCTTGATCTTGGAGCGCTCGCGCGCCGAAAGCGCCAGGCTGGTGAGACGTACGACGCATTCCATGTCATCATACAGTTTCTTGTCCACCAGCTTCATATCCGCCCCCGGATACTCGGTATGGTGCACGCTCTCGGGCGCCTTTTCGTCCCAGCCGCGCACGATGTTCTGATAGATCTCCTCCGCGGTGAACGGCATCAGCGGCGCGAGCACGCGCGTCACGGCGTGCAGGCACTCGTAGAGCGTCTCCTGGGCGATCTCGGAATCCTTCTCGTCCTCTACCCTCCAGAAGCGGCGCCGGCAGTGGCGGATGTACCAGTTGGAGAGGTCTCTAAAAAACACCGCCAGCCCGTTGCAGACGCGGCGCGTGTTGTATTCTTCCATGCCCTTCTTCGCCTCCGCCAGCGTCAACTGAAGTTTGGAGATGATCCAGCGGTCGAAGTCCGTCCGCTTCACCATCGGTGTCGGCTTGGCGGGCGGCTTGAAATCGTTCAGGCGCGCGTAGTTCGCGTAGAAGGCGTAGCAATTCCAGAGGGTATTGAAGAAGCGCCCGCGCACCTCCTTGGCCAGGTTGTAGCCGAAATTAAGATTCTGCGTCATCTCGTGCGCACAGAAACTCCAGCGCAAGACATCCACGCCTACCTTGTCCGCCGCCTCGTCAAACGAGACAGCGTTTCCCTTGCTCTTATGCATCTCCTCGCCCTTCTCGTCCCGCATCAGGGCATAGCCGACCAGGTTCTTCATCGGGTTGATATTCTCCATCATCGTACTCATCGCCAGAAGAGCGTAGAACCAATTACGGAACTGCCCGGGAAAACTCTCAAGGATCAGGTCGGCGGGGATCCACTTCTTCCAATACTCCTTGTCCTCAGAATACTTGACAGTGGAATAGGCGACGATACCCGCATCCAGCCAGGGGTTGCCGACATCGGGTATACGCCGCGCCTCGCCGCCGCACTTGTCGCACTTGATAACTACTTCATCTATCCAGGGGCGATGGGGGCTATTGCCTTCGAACTTATCCCAGCCCTTGATAGCTTTCTCCTTCAGCTCTTCCTTGCCCCCCACCACCTGGAATTCATTGCACTTGGCGCAGGCCCAGATGGGGAGCGCCAAGCCCCAGTAGCGCTTCTTGGATATCATCCAGTCGCGCATGTTCTTGAGCCAGTCGAGCTCGAGTTCTTTGCCATAGGGAGGTATCCATTTCACTTTCTTCGCCACCGCCATTATCTCTTCACGCCAGGGGTCCATCTTGATGAACCACTCGTCCACGAGGCGGAAGAGCAATTCGGTGCCGCAGCGCCAGCAGTGGGGGTAACTGTGGGAATACTCCGCGGCATGGTAGAGCGCGCCCTTCTTCTTCAAGTTCCCTATAATATCACCGGATACATCCTGAGCTTTCCTTCCAGTAAGCCCATCGAAACCTTCTACAAAGACTCCCGATTCATCGATAGGGGCTATCGGCCACAAGTTGTGTTCCTTACCCAGCTCATAATCCTCGCGGCCACAGCCGGGTGCGATATGCACGATGCCCGTGCCCTCTTCTTCGCTCACCTCGTCCCAAGAGAGGACAACGTGCGTCAGTTCATGTCTTCCTTCGGTCCCTGACCGCGCCATTGCCGCCACAATGACTCCTAGCTCGTCAAACGGTCCACTGTATTCCAGGCCGACGAGTTTCGCCCCCTTCATCTCCTCTACTACCTTGAACTTGCCGCCCGGTTTCAGAACCCTCTCCGCCAGCTTCTTGGAGAGGATCAGCTTCTCACCGTTCTGTTCCACCTTGACGTAATCCAGCTCGGGATGCACGGCGGCGGCGACGTTGGAGGTGAGCGTCCAGGGGGTAGTGGTCCAGACAAGCAGGGATTCCTTCTCCACCCCGACGATGGGAAAGCGCAGGAATATAGAGGGGCTCTTGATGTCCTTGTATCCCTCGGTCATCTCGTGCTGGGAGATGCCCGTGCCACAGCGCGGACACCAGGGCATCACGTCGTTGCCGCGGTAGACAAGGCCGCGCTCGTGGCACTTCTTGAGGAAGCCCCAGATGGCGTAGTTGTTGGTGTCGGACATCGTGAAATAAGAATCGTCCCAGTCCATCCAGTTGCCGAGGCGCACCGTCTGCTCCGTCTGCACCTTGGAGTATTTATCTACCCTTGCCTTGCACTGTTTCACGAATTTGTCGATGCCGTATTTTTCGATGTCCTTCTTGGTCTTGAAGCCGAGCTCCTTCTCCACTTCCACCTCTACCCATAGGCCCTGGCAGTCAAAGCCGTTCTGGTAGCGAAGCTCGCGGCGGTTCATCGCCCAATAACGCTGGAAGGCGTCTTTCAGGGCGCGTCCCCAGGCGTGGTGCACACCCATGGGGTTATTGGCCGTGATGGGTCCGTCAAGGAAGGACCAGGGCTTCTTGCCCTTGTTTATCTCCCTGAGTTTCTGGAAGGACTTGTTATCCTTCCAGAACTTGAGAATTCCCTTTTCCAACTTGGGCAAATCTATCCAGTTTTCTACCTTCTTATACATTTCTTTCCCGTCGTTTGAGGCGTTATTCCGTGGGCGTAAATATCCCAAGCTTCAGCTTGGGGATG
>CBDVCL010000292.1:0-3877 GCA_965372475.1 uncultured bacterium
CCAAGCTTAGCTTGGGGGCCTCATCGGGCTGCAGCTGGGGGGTTATCAGCTTGCGAGCCCTAATCCGGTGGCCACCACCTGCTTCATCTCCAGCAGGTCAAAGGGCTTCTGGAAGAACTTGATGCCCTGCGGCAAGCGCCAGCGGGGGTCGACCTGCCCGCTGATGAAGATCACCCGTTCCACCAGGTCATCACGCTTCTTGTTCTTGAGGTAGCGGAGGATGTCCATGCCGCCGGCGAAGGGCATGTGGCAGTCGAGGATGATCAGGTCGTAATCCTTGTTGTCAACCATGCCGATGGCCTGGTGGCCGTTCGACGCCGTCTCGATCTCCAGCTCATCCCGGCCCAGCAGGCGGGTCAGCAATTCGCGGGTCATCTCGTTGTCGTCGGCGACCAGGACCGTCTTCTTCGTGCTCGTCTTCATCGTTGGCTCCTCTTCCTACACTTATACGGGTTAAAGTACCAAGGCGAGGGCGAGAAACGTGACCACGCCCATCACCGAACCTGCCTTGTCCTTGCTGACCCGCTCCACGGCGAGCGGCTGTCCCACGCCCTTGTGCAGCATCATGTCCTCCGCCAGCACCAGCTCCATCGCCTGCCTGGCTTCCCGGTTCTCGGGTTCGACGGAGAGGCAGAGCTGGAAATAGCCGACGGCGTCCTTCAGGTTGCCATTTACGTAGGCGTCTATCCCCGACTGGTAATAGCGGCCGGCCTGCACGGAAGCCTGTCCCGCCGCCAGGGGAGAGACGGCGAAGGTGAGAATGGCCAGCGCGATAAGGGCGGCGACCGTCTTGCTCGCTGAATTACCGCTCTTCTTAACTGGGGTCGTGTTCTTCTTGGTCATTGTCCTTGTTCCTTTCATTACCTGACTGCGCCCGCGGAAACGAGCGTGCGCCTGGTGTAATCCGTATTCTCATTCCTGACGCGGCGGGGGCGCAGCAGCTTGATGCCTTTCGCCTTCGCCTCATTTACCACCGTCTTCAGCATCTGGCTGGCCTGGCTGTGGTCGGGGTCGTTCTTCAGGGCCACGGTCAGCCATTCGGCGGCCTCAACCAGGTTTCCCCTGAGGTGCGCGTCAATGGCCATTTCACAGGCATGGTCTGCCGCGGGGGTCGTGACCAGGGCGTCCAGGTCGGCCGTGCCGGCGCAGGCCAGCGAGATGGCGAGCACCAACGATATGGCGATAGCCCTGGAAAATGCCCCTTTCGCGCGCTTCATCTCGTTCCTTACCTTGTTCATCTCTCTCCTCCTTGTGTTTGACTACTTATAAAGCAAGCGCTGTGCCAACCTTGGTCGTTGAAATCACGCCTATATGCGGGATTTGAGGGGGCTGCTGCCGCGGCCTTTCCCCGCATGCAGAAATTCCGCTTCTCTTATGCAAGATTTCTTGCCCGGTGGTCCTCCGGGCGACATATCGCAGTTTATTGAATTAGTTTTCCGTACATGCCCGTTTTTGTCGGGTGGCGGTGGTAGGATGGTTGTAGGCGGAAGCCACACGTCCGTGCACCGTGCATCGTGCACCGCATTTCGTAGAAAGGAGGAGGGAGATGAAAGACGAAGAGAAAAAGCAAAAGAAGGATGAAAAGGGAAATGCTGGAAAGGAGGTAGAGAAAATCCGAAGCTTCAAACAGCTTAGGATCTGGCTGAAAGGCATGGGAGTTGTGAAAGACACCTATGAGATAACGCGCTCTTATCCAAAAGAAGAGCAATACGGCCTTACCTCGCAGATGCGAAGAAGTGCCGTTTCCGTTCCCTCCAATATCGCGGAAGGATTTAGGCGGTATCATCCAAAGGAGTATAAGCAGTTCTTGCGCATTTCAATGGGCTCTTGTGCGGAATTGGAGACCCAGGTCTTGATCTCGAAGGACCTTGGATACCTGGGCGAGGAGAAAGCAGGAGTTATCTGCGAAGAATTGGATCACTTGTCAAGGATGATTATGGCGTTGTTGACCAAGTTGAACTAGCTAATTGTCAAAAAGAAATGCGAAATGCGAGGCAATTCGTGCGTCGTGCATGGTGCATGGCATGTCGTTATCTCGAGCGAGGCGAACGAAATGCGAAATGCGAGGCACGAGGAACTAATAAAGAAAGGAGAACGAGATGTTAGCCAAAGTAACAAGTTCTGCGTTGATGGGAGTGGACGCCTATATGGTAGAAGTAGAAGTCGACCTTTCAAAAGGCCTGCCCGCCTTCATCATGGTCGGCCTGCCGGATACGGCGGTAAAGGAAAGCAGGGAAAGGGTAAAGGCGGCGATCGTTAACTCCGAGCACAAGTTCCCGATGAAGGTGGTGGTGGTCAACCTGGCCCCCGCTTCGGTGAAAAAATCGGGTAGCTGTTTCGACCTCCCCATCGCCATCGGCGTGCTCGCGGCGGCGGGGGTGGTCAACCGCACGACGGTGCGTGACTACGTCATAGCCGGGGAGTTGACGCTCAACGGCGAGGTGCGCCCGGTAAAGGGCGCCTTGCCGCTAGCCGTGGCCGCCAGGGCGAATGGCTACCGCAAGCTGATCGTGCCCCAGGCCAACGTGCGCGAGGCCGCCGTGGTAGAGGGACTCGACGTCTTCGCCGTGAAGACGCTTCCCCAGGCAGTGGATCTGCTGCGCTCAGGAAACGGTGCCAGGCCTTATGTTGTTGATATCGAGAAGAAACTGCGGCAGGAGGACGATTTCGATATAGACTTCCACGACGTCAAGGGACAGGAGCACGCGAAGCGGGCCCTGGAGGTAGCGGCCGCGGGCGGGCACAACGTGGTGATGATCGGGGCACCGGGCGCTGGCAAGACGATGCTCGCACAGCGAGTGCCTACCGTACTGCCCTCGCCTACGCTTGCCGAGGCGATCGAGACGACGAAGATACACTCAGTGTTGGGGTTGACGGGGCGAAGCAGTTTCCTCATCACCCGCCGTCCCTTCCGCTCGCCCCATCACACCATCTCCGACGCGGGGATGATCGGCGGCGGCGTGATCCCCAGGCCGGGCGAGGTGTCGCTGGCGCACAACGGCGTGCTCTTCCTGGACGAGCTTCCCGAGTTTAACCGCAATGTCCTGGAAGTCCTGCGCCAGCCGCTGGAAGACGCCCGGGTCACGATATCGCGTGCCGCGACCTCGCTCACTTTTCCCGCGCGCTTTACGTTGATAGCGGCGATGAACCCGTGCCCGTGCGGCTACTATGGCGATCCGATGCAGGAGTGCAACTGCACGCCGCTGCAGGTGCGCAAGTACATCCACAAGATATCCGGTCCCTTGCTGGACCGCATCGACATCCATATCAATGTTCCCGCCATCAAGTATAAGGAACTCGCCGGCGAAAGGAGAGGGGAACGCTCGGCGGAGATCCGCGACCGCGTGGAGAGGACGAGACGGCTTCAGGTGGCTCGGTTCGCGGCGGACAACAACGGCAAGGCGCGTCGTTTCTACTGCAATGCTGATATACCTCCCGCGCAGTTACCGCGCTACTGCGGCCTGGCGGCGGGATGCCAGGAACTGTTGCGCCACGCCATAGAGAAGCTGGGCCTCTCGGCCCGTGCCTATGACCGCGTGCTGAAGGTGGCACGTACCATCGCTGACCTGGGGGGGGAGGAGACGATCCAGCCGGCCTACATCGCCGAGGCGGTGCAGTATCGGACTCTCGATAGGTCGTGGCAGTGATCTCGTCGCTCGCCTGCAAAATGTGTTCGCGCGGACACCATACCAATGCGCTTGACAGTAAGCGGTGGCGGTGATAGGGTGACACGCGACAGGAGGTGCGAGGTCCAAAGTCCGAAGTCGGAGGTCGGAAGTCGGAATCACCTGCTGCCACTCCGGGCTATGTATCTCGGACTACGGAATAGCGGTCTTGAGGGTGATCGATGATGCGCGAGCGACGAGCGACTAGCGAC
>CBDVCL010000293.1:0-3848 GCA_965372475.1 uncultured bacterium
CATCTCGCACTTCACAAGGTTCTCGGGCGGAGCCCGAGGTTCTTATGAAGAAGTAGCCCTCCACTAGCTGCAAACCGAGCGATAGACCACATATTATCGAAATACTGGCTTCCTTGAAAATCTACAATAAGGTTCTTCTGAAGAAATAAGCTTCTCCTTCCTCCGTAAGACCGTACCACTATACAACCTTACGACCTTGCAACCTTGTATTCCTGCAACCTTGCAACGCCTGCTCCAATGGGCAATAGCTCCCCAATAATCGCCTGTAATCCCTCCAAAATCCCTTGACAGCTTGATATTAAAATGGCAGAATGATGACCCTTTAAAGTTCAGAACGGACGCTGGCCGTATCCGATAGTCTGGGGTTGAACGGCCCCGGGGAGCGATTGCTAATCAGTTTTACGGAAAGGAGAAGGACCATGGGAAAGCTTCAGGAGAAGCTAGCCGGCCAGATCCCGGGACTGCGGGATGAGATCAAGGCACTGGTCAAGGAGAGCGGCGACAAGGTCATCTCAGAAGTAACCATCGCCCAGGCGTTCGGCGGGGCGCGTGGCGTGAAGTGCCTTATTTGTGATACCTCCGAGGTAGCCCCCGACAAGGGCCTGATCATCCGCGGTATACCGGTCAAGGAACTGACCGAGAAGACGCCGGAGGAGGTGCTCTGGCTGCTGATGACGGGTGATCTGCCCAGCAAGGAGGAAGCGGATGACCTGGGCAAGGAGTTGACCGCGCGCGCGGAGGTACCGGGATACGTCTGGGACGTGCTCAAGGCGATGCCCGAGGATTCCCACCCGATGTGTATGCTGAATACCGCTATCCTGGCGATGGAGGGGGAATCGAAGTTTCGCCAGGCATATAACAAGGGCGTGAAGAAGCCGGATTACTGGCTGTCTACACTGGAGGATGCGCTTGATATCATTGCCAAGATAGCGACGCTGGCGGCGGGCGTCTATCGCATGCGCTACAAGAAGGGCGACATCATCGCTCCTGACAAGAGCAAGGACTACGGCGGCAACTACGCTGCGATGCTGGGTGTCGACGACCCCTCTGGCGATTTCGCCAAGCTGATGCGGCTCTACCTGGTCCTTCACTCCGACCACGAGAGCGGCAACGTCAGCGCCAATACCACCCAGGTGGTCAGTTCCGCCCTATCCGACCTTTATTACTCTCTTTCCGCCGGTCTTAACGGGCTGGCCGGTCCCCTGCACGGCCTGGCCAACCAGGAGTGCCTCGGCTGGGTGATAGAGGTGCACAAGAAGTTCAAGGGCGTTCCCTCGGACGAAGACCTGAAGAAATTCGCCTGGGATACGCTCAATTCCGGCAAGGTCATACCCGGTTACGGCCACGCCGTACTGCGTGTTACCGACCCCCGTTTCGATGCCTTCCTGGCTTTTGGCAAGGAGCACTGTGCCGATGACGAGATCTTCCAGATAATGGCGAAAGTATTCGATATCATCCCGGGCGTTTTGAAGGAGCATGGCAAGGCGAAGAACCCCTGGCCGAACGTGGACGCCGGCAGCGGTGCCCTGCTGAACTACTACGGCCTGAAGGAGTTCGAATACTACACCGTGCTCTTCAGCGTTTCCCGAGCCCTGGGGGTCTGCTCCATGACGGTCGTGGCCCGGGCCATGGGCTATCCGATAATCAGGCCCAAGTCGATAACCACGGGCTGGTTGAAGTCGCAGGCTAAAGAGGCGGTAAAGAAGTAAAGTCCGAAACGGCGAGCCGGAGAAACGGCGAGCCGGCGAGGCAACGAAAAAGAGGGAGTTTACCTTGGTAAACTCCCTCTTTGCTTTGCGGACGGGCGCCGGTTCGCCCCGTCGCCGATTCGCCGATTCGCGCTTACTTGTTGACGTTATAAAACGCCCCCCTACCCGGGTACACCGCCGTCTTGCCTAGCTGTTCTTCTATCCGCAAGAGTTGGTTGTATTTGCAGACGCGGTCGGTGCGGCTGGCCGAGCCCGTCTTGATCTGTCCTGTGCCTGTTGCTACGACAAGGTCGGAAATGGTGCTGTCCTCGGTCTCGCCGGAGCGGTGCGATACCACGGCGGTGTAGCCGGCCCGCTTGGCCATCTCAATGGCGCCCAGGGTCTCAGAGAGCGTGCCGATCTGGTTCAGCTTTATGAGGATAGAATTAGTGATCCCCTGCTTGATGGCGCGGGCGAGCCTCGTGGTGTTAGTTACCAGGAGATCATCGCCGACGATCTGTATCTTATCGCCCAGCTTTTCCGTCAATAATTTCCAGCCCTTCCAGTCGTCCTCGGCCAACCCGTCTTCAATAGAGACGATGGGGTATTTCTTCACCCAGGACGCATAAAACTCGACCATCTGCGCCGAGGTCTTCTTCGAGCCGTCGGATTTCTTGAAGACGTACCTGCCATTGTCGTAAAACTCGCTGGCCGCCGGATCAAGGGCAATGGCGATATCTGCCCCGGGTTTGTAGCCGGCTTTGACGATGGCCTCGAGAATTGTTTCTACGGCTTCTTCGTTCGATTTCAGGTTTGGAGCGAAACCGCCTTCGTCGCCTACGGCAGTGGAATAGCCGCGGGCGGAGAGGACCTTCTTCAGACTATGAAAGGTTTCCGCGCCCATGCGCAGCGCCTCTGCGAACGACTTAGCCCCCAGCGGCATGGCCATGAACTCCTGAAGGTCGACGCTGTTGTCGGCGTGCGAGCCGCCGTTGAGGATGTTCATCATCGGCACGGGAAGGACGCGGGCTGAAACGCCGCCGATGTAACGGTAGAGCGGCAGGCCACAATATTCGGCCGCCGCTTTGGCCGTGGCCAGCGAGACGCCGAGGATGGCGTTGGCTCCGAGTTTGCCCTTGTTCGGCGTGCCGTCGAGAGAGATGAGCGCGTCGTCAAGGGCTGCCTGGTCCAGTGAGTTCATACCGCAGACCCTGGGACCGATTGCCTTGTTGACGTTGGCAACGGCTTTCAACACGCCCTTGCCGAAGTACCGTTTCTTGTCTCCGTCCCTTAGTTCTACTGCTTCGTGGACGCCGGTAGAAGCGCCGGAGGGGACGGCGGCGCGTCCGTTGGCGCCGCTTTCAAGGTAGACTTCGACTTCCACGGTGGGGTTTCCCCGGGAATCGAGGATCTCCCGGGCCTTGACGGAAGCGATCTGGCTCATATTTTTCTCCTTTGGTTGCTAAGGATGGACAGGTTATCGTTTCCGATAGAGAAAGTCAAATTATATCTTAGGGAACGAGACCATCGGTACGATTAAGAAAGGTGTTGGAGTGTTCCTATATATAGGCAAGTGATTTTCCGATAAAATCCCTTGACAGGAGGGCGTGAATCAATGAATATAAATAGAAGAAAAAGAGGTGAAGAAATGAAGGCACTAATAGTATGGGTGTGTATCATAGGTGTTTTGGCCTTCACGCTAGGTCAGAGCACGATGATCGCTGATTGGATCGAGGAGAAGTATGTGGATGTGGACCCGGAGCCAGAGGACGCGCCAAAGGTGCTTTACCAGACGGGCAAATACTGCTATTTCCTGTCTAACCACGATCGGGCGATGCAGAATTTTCAAAGGGTCCTTAAGGAATACGAGGAAAGCCATTGGGCGGCTGCGAGCCTCTTCATGAGCGGGAAGATACACGAGAAGAAGGGTGCGCTACTACAGGCCAAGATTGCCTTCAGGCAGATGGAGAAGGATTATCCATATGAGACGGAATACGTAGAGAAGGCGAACTTGAAGCTGAAGGAGCTTGAAAGGGGTTTCTGATGGATAAAAAGTGCGCGACATATCTTCTGCTCTTGTTTGTGTTTTCGCTGGGGTTCTTCTGTCCGGGTGTCGGCCTATATGGCCAGGAGGACGACATCATCATCATCGAGGATGAG
>CBDVCL010000294.1:0-3839 GCA_965372475.1 uncultured bacterium
GGTGAAGAGAAGAACGTGGAGATAGGTCTAGACGACGCGGCTTTCAGGTATTACGACCCGGAAAAGCACGCCTGGGTTCTGGAGGCGGGCGATTTCGAGGTGCTTATAGGTGCGTCTGCAGCGGACATCAGGTTGACGGGTATGCTCAAAGTGGAGTAGACGGCAGACGGGCAGGGCGGCCTAAGAGCCGCCCCTTTTTTGTCATTTCGCGTCTTGTAAGACAAGGCAGCACGCGCCGATAAGGCCCGAATGGTCGCCTAGCGTGGCGCGCCGTATCTTCAGGTGCTTGCGCGGCGCGGCGTTGATGTTGAGGTGCAGGTGTTGGCGCAGGGAGGGCAGGAAGAAGCGATAGGCGGCGGAGATGGAGCCGCCGACGACGATCATATCAGGGTCGACCAGGTTGACGACGCAGGCGAGTATCCTGCCCAGGTGCATGCCGAAGTTATTCCAGCATTTCAGCGCCCGTTTCTCCTTGTTCCGCGCGCGATGATACACCTCGAGCGAGCTTACCACCCCGCCGCCAAGTTGGCGGTAGAGCATGCTCACACCGCGCCCGGATATGTAGTCTTCCCATATCTTGCCGCCGTAGGGAGTGCAAAACACTTCGGTGGCGGTGCCCGTGGCGCCCGTGTGGTTCCTGCCGTTTATCACCAGGCCGTTGCCGAACCCCGTGCCGAGCGTAACACCGTAGACGATGCCGTAGCCCTTTGCCGCGCCGAAGTAGCTTTCGCCCAGCACGAAGACGTTGGCGTCGTTATTCACGTAGACGGGGAGTTTCAGTTTTCGCTGAAGCTCGCGCCGCAGGTGAAAGTAACGCATGGAAGGGATGTTCGGTGTCTTGAGTATCTGGCCTTTCTCCAGGTCGAGCGGTCCCGGGGAACCGACGCCCAGGCCGAGCACGCGCCTGCCCTTGAACGCGTTGCGCACCTGTTCTATCGCTCCCACCATCTCGGCGAAGATCTCGCGTGCCGAAGCCTTGACGCGGGTGGGGACGATGACCGGCGGCCGGGCGAGCTTACCGGTGGTGGTGATAGCGCCCGCCTTGATCTTCGTGCCGCCGAAGTCGACGCCGAGTATCAGGTTCTTATCGCGCATGATATTCTTCACCCCCCTCTGTTTCTCCCCCCTTCGAGGGGGGAGATAGTGAGGACATCAATATAGGCATCTGCGTAATCGGCGATATTCTCACCACCTAGATCGGAGAAGAACCCTATTTTATAACATATGGGCTCTCAAGGTGTAAAAAGAAAAGAGCGCGCCAGTATGTGCTTTCCGTTGTATAATCAAGGGGATGACTAAGAAACGTACGCTGCTTATCGTTACGCTGGTGATCCTGGCGAGTTTGCCCATCGTCTACTACTTCTACGGTGAATACCAGAAGAAGAGGCTGATCAACCCGGCGATTACCCCCGCTTTCTACCGCATCGAGAATTACGTTCTTCGCTATTCGAAATCGGCGAACCCGAACAGGGAGGAATACACCCGCTGCCAGCGGGTGGTGTGGGACTTCTTCCACCTGCGCAGGAACAAGGACATCTACCACCCGTCCAATTCCGAGTACTACGGGTTCCTTGTCTCCCTGCGTTTCAAACTACCGCCCTACATGCTCGAAAAACCGGCGTCCTGGGATGACAAGCGCTGGGCGAAGGAGCAGGCCGAGAAACTGCTCAAGGAGCAGGACGAGATACTCATCAAGCTCTACGACGGCAAGCGCCCCGGCCAAGACGCTTCGGACGAATAGGAACCGCGTCTTTTTAACCGCAGATTTTGGCAGATTGTTATGGTGCTGTTTCCAAGTGGTCGTCTTTGTTTTAAGACTGCCACTCGCTGCAGCTGCAAAGAAGATCTGTTCTAATCGGCGATAATTAGACTTTCCCCAAGAGAACCATCTGCGAAAATCTGCGTAATCTGCGGTTACCCCAAAGTGGTACATTGAACAGGAAGCTCAGCATATCTGTTGTTGGGGCGGTGAATTATGACCACGTGACGGGGCCGCAGGGGGAGAAGTCTGGCGGTTTCGGTGGCGTGACCTATAATCTTCTTGCCCTTTCCCACTTGATGGGCCGCGGCGCGCGCATAAGTGTCCTGACCAGGGTCGGGGCGAAGCATATTCGCCGCTACCGGCGCCTGCTTAAGGAGTACCCCGGGTTGAACAGCCGCGGCGTTCTCTTCTCGCCGCAAGGCACCAACGAGTGTTTCCTGACTTACACTTCCCTCACAGACAGGCGGGAGCGGTTGCTGGTGCGCACTGACCCCTTCACGCGTGCGGAATTGAAGCCGTATCTGCGAAGCGGTTTGGTTCTCTTCAACAACATCGTGGGGGAGGAAATCGGCCTCGACCTGGTCAAGTACTCCCGCCGCAATACCCGCGCCATGCTGATGATGGATATGCACAGCAAGCTGCTTGGCATCAGGAGCAACGGGCGGCGTTACCGCCGCGCGCTCAAGAACGCGCGCGGCTGGCTGCGGCAACTAGACGTGGTGCAGGCGAATGAATGGGAGCTCGGCCTGGTGCTGGGCCGGAGGATAAGGGGCGAGGCAGGCTACCGCCGCGCGCTGTTGGAGATGCTAGGCGCTGGGCCGCGTGCCGTGGTCGTGACCCTGGGGGCGAAAGGGTCCATTACGGCCTATCGTCAACCTGTAGGGGCGCCGCGCTCGCTGCGCCATAGCTCTGCAGGAGCGACGGCGGGTGCTGCGCCCCCCACGGGGCGGGCGGGACAAGCTCCGCCCCTACACGCCGCGCCCGTCATTTTCCGCTGTCCCCCCTATCCGGTGCGGCAGGTCAGGGACACCACCGGTTGCGGCGACGTCTTCAGCGCCGGCTTTATCTATGGGCTTGTTCGCTTCGGCGACTACAAGCGCGCTTCGATCCTGGCCAGCGCCGCCGCGGGGATTCGTTGCGAGGGCAAGGGGCTGGCGGGCCTGAAGAGATTGAGTGGCCTGGAGGGAAAGCTTAGGGGCGAGTTGAAGCGGCTGTGGAGTGCTCTCGATGGACTAGGGAAGGGGTATTCGGTGTAGGAGTTATTGAGGACTTTGGAACTCGGAGCTGGGATCTCGGAATTGCTGCAGGCGTCAACTTTGAGGTAACCCCGAGTCCCAAGTCCCCAGGTCCAAGTAGTTGCGAGCACTGTTCAGGACTCTGGCTGAGGGCGAGCCCGTAGCTTCTTCTTCTCTGTCTGCATCTTCTTCTGGCGCAGCATTTTCTCCTTTGCCCGGCGTGAGCGGCGGCGTTTTTGACGGCGTTTCTTCTCCCATTTCTGTCGTTCCGCCGATTCCTTTCCCTGCTGCTCGGCCTCGATCTTGTCCAGCAGGCGCCGCCGCGCCAGGAAACGGTTCAGGGCCTGTGAGCGTTCCCGCTGGCATTTCACCCCTATCCCCGTGGGCAGGTGCTTGAGCTGAACGCAGGTGGCGACCTTGTTGACGTTTTGCCCGCCACGGCCGGAAGAACGGATGAACTTCTCGTGGATGTCGCTTTCTTTCACCCCCAAGCGCCGCATACGCTCCTCAAGAGACCGTTGTTTCTCAAAGGTAGTAGCACACATGTCCTAGTATAACGCCGAAACAGGGCTTCTGGCAAGCACACAGAGGATGATATGTTGGTATATTATGGAGCACAAGTTAGCGCTGGACTTTTATCAGAAACTATTGTAAAATACCAATCCGTCTGAAAATAGTGTGAGGATAACGGATTTATGAAGATTACGGCTCTTGGTACGGGTAGTGCGTTTTCGCGTCCACCGCTTTATAACGCCTCACTCCTGGTGAGGACAAAGGGAGGAAAACGCTTCCTGGTGGATTGCGGCACCACAGTCCCCCTTGCCCTGGATAAGAAGAAGCTG
>CBDVCL010000295.1:0-3836 GCA_965372475.1 uncultured bacterium
ACCCGTTACAGGCGGAAAAAGCATAAAAAGAGAGTCAAACCCATGATGACGCATAACGCAAGCAGGTCGGTCTGTCCCACCCCCCCCCTATCTCCCAGCTCTTCGCCGCTGAAGAACTCGCCCCAGATAAGAACAGCCGGCAAGAGAAGCGCCAGGGAAAGGACCGCGTTGTCTAGAGCGCCGCGGGAGGAAGAAACGGCGAAGCATACGGCGGCAGCGACAATCCAGATAGATCCCAGCAAGCGAAAAGGAACGGCAGGGCGCGGCTTCCACCCCGTTTCCACGCGTGCTTCCCTCTTGCCTTCGCGGAAACCAAACAGCAAAGCCACATAGCTTAGGAACATCAGGCCCAATCCGACAGGAATCCTTCTCCTGAGAAAGAACCACTGGCTGCCAGCCAACAAAAGAACCCAGGCCACGAGCGCGGGAGTACGCCACCAGGAGAAAAACCGGCCATCCCCGTTCTCGTGCCGCCATGACCAGGTGACGCGCCACGGCCACGCAGAAGCCAGGATAAGCAACAAACCCAGCGCCTTGCCGACGAAATCATGCACTCCGTGCAAATGGCTGTGATGATACCACGTATGCGTGTAATGAATGACGATCATGCCGCCCAGAAGCAGGGCCAGACGCAATACCATGGAAACGGGGACGAGGCAGGCCAATGCCACCAGTCGATTGCCCATCTCGCCGCCCACTTGAAGAACGCTCTCCATAATTCGGTGTGCCGCGGCAATCCACCGCTGCTTGCTCCCCACGGCGATCTTCCGCCCCCGCGCAAGCCTTAGCCGCTTCACTGCTTTTAGCTTCTTCTTCCCCGGCGGCATCACGACCCAGACACCGATGAGGACCAGGCCCGAGAGGGAGAGCAAGAGACTGGTGCCCGGTGAACCCCGCAAGGCGAACACCCGCCCCATAGCAGCAAGGAAAAGGCCGCAGGCAAGAACGGCTACCCGAACATATCTCTCCGGCATATTCACTCGCATCGCACCTCAACCGGTTTTCAAACCTTGACAGCCCTTCTCGCTTTGATACGGCGCGGCTTGCTCACCACCACCAGGTGGTTGTTCGCTTCCTCCCTCAGGTCACCTAAGCTTAGAAGCATACATATGGGAATATTCACGACCGCGTAAAGAACCATGAAAGGAAATAAGAGATAATAGAAGACGTTCCGCTTGACCTCCGGGGTAGAGCTACGACCCAAGCGGAACGCCTGAAAGAAGAAGAAGACCATACGCGAAGCCAGCGTTGACCATGCCCCCCCCAGGGGCCTAAGCTCCAATACCCGCAAACCCGACCTGCTCATCGCCTCCTTGATCCAAAACCTGGTAAAGTTGTAGTAGTGCCGGGGGGCAAGATGAAGATTGCTGGTCTGGGGAACGAGGAAGATCCCCCGGCCGCCCGGCTTCAGTACCCGCGCGATTTCCGCGACCATCTTCATCGGCTCAAACACGTGTTCCAAGACCTGGACGTTCAAGACAACATCGAACTTGTCCGCCGCAAAAGGCATCCGGCAACCATCAGCAAAGACGAACCTGACCCTGGTATCTTCAATCCGTCCCGTCCCCCGCTTGGAATTATCGAGGACCGTCCAGCTATCGAAAGACAGCTTCCACTTGCTTGCAGTCAGGTGAAAGTCCCATCCGCCCACGTCCAAGACATTGCCGCGACAGTATTTCTTCAAGACTTTAAACATCTGCCGCGAGCGCAAGTTCCTCGCCCAGTACATCACCTTTAGACTTAGGGATTTCCCGTTCATGGCTTGTCTCTCGGAATATGGACAGCCCAGAACCAAAATAAGCGCTTGCAATGATACCGTATCGGCATACAAGCTACAAGCCAGAAAAAAAGCGCTGATTACACCCCCCGCATCTGCCTGTCGGCAGACAGGCGCGGGGGCCGATTACGCTGATTCAACAACGCAATCCACAGATGCTCCCCGAAACCTGATTGCTGCTCGCTGGTTACGCACGGACAGGCCGCGCCTGCCGAAACATCCAGCGTAGTGACTCCTTAGTGCAGGTAACCGAGCGCGCGGAGCTTCCTTACCTCCTCCGCGCTGAGATTCACCCTGCTTTCACTGCCTCCCGCAAGCCGCGTGCGCCGCCAGAGGTAGACCCCGTCCTTCTCAAAGGCGGGCTCAAGCAAGGCGTCAACCGGGCTCCCCCCGCTCGACAAGGAGAAGAAGAAGGGGAGAGTCTTTGCCGCCTCGCGGCCATCGCCCAGAAACAGCATCGCCGCCTCGGGGCGTCCATCCACGAGCAGGGAGGCCTTCATCTTCGTCCCTACCGGCATGGGGTCAAAACTGAATCCCCCTACCCCAGCCGCCGCGAAACGGGCTTCGATGCGCCCCTTCTCCGTGCGGCGCAGATCGACTTGCGAAGCCAGTTTCCGCGACGGCAGGTGCAGGTTCTTCTCGGCCGCCAGGGTCAAGAGATACTCCTTTGCCTTTCTTCCCTTGTTGACGAAAGTCACATGCCATTCCAGTGTAGAGGTGCGGTAGTAGTCCCTGAGCAAGCGGCGGTAGCTCTTCATCGTCGCGCCACCCTTCGCGGCCAGGTTCTTCTTTTCGTCCGGGTCCTTGACCAGGTCGTAGAACTCCTCGCTGTCCTCGTCCTGGTTCCAGACATACTTGTAGCGCTTGCCCACGAGTGCCCGCTGGTTCTTCAGGTGAGGCAGGGTGAATTCAGATATGACGTGATCCCTTTCCCCGGCGCCAAGCCAGCTCCTGCCGTGCATCTCCTGCTGCGGCTCTATCTCCAGGTAGTCCAAGACGCTCGGCATCAGGTCGACCAGGCTGACCAGTCCGTCGCGCCGCCTGGCGCGGTCCTCGCCCGGGTAATGGACTATCAAGGGCACGTGGATCTCCTCCTCGTAGACGTGCTTGCCATGGTGGCGCCAGCCGTGCTCCCAGAGCTCCTCGCCGTGGTCGGAACTGAAGATCACCAGCGTCTTATCGTATAGCCCCGTCTTTTTGAGCTTAGCAAGGAAGCCGGCGAAGCCCTCGTCGATATAGGCGATGTTGCAGTCGTAAAGGTCGGAGACGCGCCTCTTTTCCGCCGCGCTTAGCTTGGAATTCCCCCCCAGCTTCGGGTCGCCGTCCCCTTCCAGCCGGTGCTTGAAGCGACCACGGTAACCACCGTGGTAGAATTTCTTCCGAAAACGCGGCCAACCTATATATGGAGCGTGCGGCGTACACAAGTGCAGGAAGAGCAGAAATGGCTCTTGCCGCTTCTCGAGGAAGGCATTGGCTTGGTGGAAGATATCCTCGGGATGGTCGGCATCGTGGCGATTATAGTAGCGGTGGAAGCCCCTGCCGCAGCCGTAATGCGGCTTGATGTAAGGTAGAGAGGTAAAAGCGACGTTGTGATAGCCGTTCGCCTCCAGCACCTCTCCCAGGGTGACGTAGCTGGGGCTGATCACCTCGCCCACCTCGGCGGCGCAATAGCCGGGATAAAGCCCGGTAAAGACGGCCTGGAAGGAGGGGCGCGTCCAGGGCGCGGCGGCGTAACACCTTTCAAAGAGCGTCGCCTCCGCGGCGAAAGCGTCCAGGGCGGGACTCGTGCCCCTGCCGTATCCGTAACAGCCAAGGCGGTCGGCGCGCAAGGCGTCGAAGAACACCAACACCACGTTAGGTCTTTTCTCCCGCACGCCCGGCCGGTAGAGGTGCACGTCCCCCCAGCAGGCGTAGTCGTACCTGGTATCCTCTTTCCCGCTCCCCGGCTCGCTGGGAGCGGTGACCAGCACCAGCTCGTCCTTCCCTGAGCGCAGAAGGTCGCTATGCTCAGCCAGGTCTATCTCCGCCTCGTACCAATCCTTGTGGCCGCCCTCGGCCT
>CBDVCL010000296.1:0-3814 GCA_965372475.1 uncultured bacterium
GGTACTTCCCTGGCGGGGAGGCAAAACATAAGGCTTGAGCCGGGCGGCCACGGCGTGTTGAAACTGAGCCTGGCGCTGCCCGCGTCCCTGGCGGCAGGCGAATACAAGCTGTCGCTGGGCCTTTTCGCAGTGGGCAAGAAACTGCACGCCGCCGAGCAAACCCTGGCGATAGCGCCGCGGCGCGCCCTGCGCACGCCAAAGGGTGTGCGTCTCCTGCTCTACGACCCGAAGGGCGCCTGGAGGGACAGGATCATCGCCTCGGGGTTGACGCTCTCCCCCATCGATTCTCTCGGTGTGCTGGCAAAGGGGAACGCCGCCACCGACATAGTGATAATCGCACCCGCCTCGCTCAGAAGAAAGAAGGTTGACATGAAACGCCCCGTGGTAGGCAGCGACGGCGGCGAAAGCAAGATACTGATAGATTTCCTCGTGCGGGGAGGCAAAGCGCTGGTGATGGAACAGGAGAACCTGGGCGGCATCGCCCTGGGGCTGACGCTGGTGGAACACGCCTCGACGATGACCTTCCCTGCTGACCCCAATCACTCCCTCTGGCAAGGCTTGAAGCCCGACGACCTGAAATTCTGGCGCGGCGACAACTACGTAAGCAAATACGAGATGCGCCGTCCCGTGCAGGGAGGCGCGAGGGCGCTGGCGGTGTCGGGCGGAAACGATGAATTGGACCAGGGGCCCGTGGTGTTGATGCCCGTGGGCAAGGGCGCCGCCCTCTTCGTGCAGATGCTGGTGGGGGCGAAGCTTGGCAAGGAGCCGGCGGCGCGGCGCATACTCGAGAACGGGCTGGCCCTGCTGGCAAAGCATAAGCCGAGCAAGGCAAAGACAGCCGCACTCTCGGGTGACAAGACCTTCCTCGATGCGCTGGACAGGCTGGGCCTTGACTACGCCCGCGATGCCACGGCAGGGGGAAACCTGCTTATCCTGCACGGCGGCGGGATAGAGATAACGGGGGCGGCGGGAGCGATAGCATCGTTCCTCACGAGCGGCAAAGGCAAGACGCTCTACTGGCATTCGCCCGAGCCAAGAGCCTTCAAACAACTGCGCGGCATACTGGGCGCGAAGTCACTCGCGGTGATGCCCGCGTCGGGACCGCTGGCGTTGAAGAAGCCCGATGGCGGACCCCTGGCGGCGCTGCTGCGCGAGGATATCCTCTTCCGCACGCCGAACGCGGACTGGTACCGCGAGGTATCGCCCGACCCCGGTGTGATAGAGAGTGCCATCTTCCCCGACGGCACCTCAACGAAGGGCACGCGCCTGGAAGCGGAGAAGATGGCGCTCACGGGAACCTACGTTTCCGCCCAGGGGGAAGTTGTCTCCTTCGCCACCAACGGCACGGCGACAACGAAGGTGGATATCCCCGCGGACGGATTGCGCCAGTTGACGATAATCGCAGGGGGCACGCCGTGCGAAAAGGTCTACCCCGTGATAAAGGTCTCGCTCGACGGCGAGGAGGTGGGCCGCGTCGCACTCTCACAGGGCGAGATGAAGCCTTATTCCCTTCTCGCCGAGATGCCGCGCGGCAGGCACAAGCTCACGCTCGCTTTCGTCAACGACAGGTACCAAGGCGGCGAGGACCGCAACTTGAAGATAGACGCCGCTATCATTAGTGCCGACACCTGGCGCGGCAGCGAGATGCAATTGGTGACGATGCCGGCGGCGCTGGTGCAGTTCACCCCTCCCGCCAACGCGAAGAACCGCGTGATCATAGACTGCATACGATGGGACAGAAACGACGACAACAGCGTGCGCGCGGGCCGTTACGCTTCGACGCTGCTGGGCGAGCTGGGCGCAAGTTTCAAAGCGCCCCACGCCGCGCCCGACTGGGTGACGGCCGCCGCTTTCGAGCTGGTGGAGGAAAACGACCTCTTCAAGAAGACGGACGAGCAACTTGCCTACCCCGCCCCCGCCGAGGCAGAGGCGTCCTTTGAATGCTCGCGCGCGGGTGACTATTCCCTCTTCCTGCTGGGGCGCTCCACCCCGGCGCTCGGCACTTACGCCATCGCCGAGCTAAAAGTGGACGGCAAGGTCGTAGGCGAAACAGAGCTGCGCTCACCAAGCGCGCGGGAGTTTGCCGTGGGGAAGGTGCGCCTCGCCGCGGGCAAGCACACGGTATCGGTGCGTTTCACGAACGACAAGTGGGTGGAGGGGAAGGAAGATAGGAATTTGTACGTTAACGCGGTGGGGTTCTTGTTGGAGTAAGTATCGTGCGGACCTCGGACGACCGAGGGACGAGGTCGGCGGCGATTCTCCATCCGATAAATAGAAAATCGCTGCGCCTCGGAATTCGGAATTGCATGCGCTCTTGAACAGGGGCGGCCACCCGCCGTCGCTCTTCCGCCTTCGTCAGGACTACGGCGGACAGGTCGAGCTATGGCGGGGAGCCGGGGGGCCGCCCGTACAACCTGTTTGTTAAGACACGGCCCACGGCCGTGTCTTTTTCATTATCGGTCTTGACAGGAAGACCTTTGTAGAGTAATATTGCTCTAGTTGGCCGCGGGGTGGATTGACCATCGCGGAGAGCCAACGTTATACGCCTCATAAAATGGAGAGGAAACATGTCCAAGAGACTCACCAAACCGCCCACGCCGGGCACACTACCCAAAGACGCAAAGACGGAAGAGCTCTGCATCTCCTTCTTTGACCTGTCCCGTTTCGCGGCATGGGCTTCGTCAGAGCAGGACGAGAAGATGGCTGCCTTCATGCAGGAGTTCTACGTGATGTCCGAAGCACAGCTCACGCCGACGGGAGCGCGTATCGTCAAGTTTATCGGCGACGCGGCCCTTGTCGTGGCACCGCGAGACAAGGCAGAGGCAATGATACTCGCGCTGGCCGAGCTCTCGCTCAAGGTACGCAAGCGCGCCGCCGCTTACGGCCTCGACACCTATTTCAATACCAACGTGCATTTCGGCTCCGTGGTCTCGGGCAGTTTCGGACCCAAGGGGAGTGAGCGTTACGACATACTTGGCAAGGCGGTGAATGTTGCAGCCCTGCTGGGGCGGCGCGGCTTGACGCTCTCGCCGCAGGCGTTTCGTTGCTTAAGCCCGAATGCGAGGAAGCGTTTTCAGAAGGTTACACCTCCTATTACATACAAGTTTAACTTCTAATCCACAGATTGCACAGATCCTTCTTTACCACCAAGGCACCAAGACACCAAGAAACACCTTCTCCTGGATAACGGCAGGTGGTGTTCTCCGAAGTAGCGGGGAGCAATCGTTGGCCTGTGACGAAGCATAGAAGGCGTAGCGTGGCACCAAGCCCCGTCACGTATTAGAGACACCAAGGACTGACTCCTAACTTGGTGTCTCAAAGACGGAAGTCGTTCTTGGTGCCGCTCGTTGGCAGCCGAGCACAACTGGCAAGACCAACAAGTGCTCTCCTTCAAACGAAGAGTCTAAGGCGCCGTTAACCAGAGAAAACTTGGTGCCTTGGTGACTTGGTGGTTAAAGACACAAGCAATGGTGAAGACACGGAGAAACCATGATTGTGTATCACGGTACAAGATACGAGCGCAGGTTATAGTTGTCGCTCGTTGCTCATCAGGAGGACAAAGCAATGATCGTCTACCACGGGACTACTGGGAAAAGAGCAGATAAGATATTGAGGGATGGGTTCCTGCCCAAGCGCCCGTCAAAGCGCGTCTGGTTCGCGGCGAGCAAGGGCTACGCGCGGGGCCGCGCCAAGACGCAGGCGCGGCGCACGCGCGACCGGGCGGTGGTGCTCGCCTGCATACTGAATATGGGCCAGCTCAAGACCCAGCTGGGGCCAAAGCGGGTATTCAACCGCCACGGCATCATCGCCATCA
>CBDVCL010000297.1:0-3813 GCA_965372475.1 uncultured bacterium
CCCGACATTGCCAACGAGCTCAAAAATCACTCACCGCCTTCCTCTCCCCGTCATATTTCGCCAATAACTCACCCATCTTTTGGATCACATCTTCGCCAAACCGCCCGGGCAACAGCGACACCAACGGGTAGCCGACGCCCTTCCCGTAGGTCGCCAGATGTGTCAAGAAATCTTCCTTGGTAACGTCGACATGATTCCCGCCAATGTGGTCGCGGTTTATCAGCCTGCCCGGCGCGCTTCTGTAACAGGCCGCGTAGCGTTCACGGGTCAATTCATACCAGGGCTTGAAGGGAACGCACCAGACGTCATTGGTGCGCACACTGTCGCACCACTTGGCGCCGAAGATATCCGGCAGGTGAAACTCCACCTCTATCTCAGGAGAGACCTGTTTCGCCGCCTTGAATATCTTTTCGTGCAAGGCGATCATCCTGTGCTTGGGGCCATAACTCATATCCAGCTTGAACTTCCTAAAGCCGATCTTGTGGAAGGATGAGAAGATGCCGCCAAAGAAATCTGACAGATGAGCGCCGGGATCCAGGAAGCTGGGCTGCTGCTCTGAGGGCGGCGGCGCGCCGCCGTCCGCTTCCTGCAACTGCTTTCCCTGCACGCCGCCTAGATACTCCGGGTGGTCTTTGACCACTTGGCTCTGCGGATGGACCTTGGCCAAACCCAGCCAGAGGCCGGGAAGATGCCCTTTCTCCCTGATCATCTCGCACGTGCGCTCCATCTGCGGGAACTTCTTCTCGTTGACCTTCCAGTCGCCGTAACCGGTAAGCCTGGGATCCACCGCCCAGCCATGATCAAGGGTCACTCTGCCCGGCGGGAAGCCGTAGTCGTCTATCGTCTCTATGTACTTTTTCACCAGCGCGTGGTCGAGCACTTCAACAGGCGAACCATTCCCGGCCAGGTATTTCTGTTCCACCCAGGTGCAGTATTCAACACTGCTCCAGAAGTCCGGGTGCCGGGTGATCCTTTGATAACCGATCTCCTTCATCACCAGCTCGTTGTACTGCTTCCAGTGGGCGTCCAGGTCACCGTCGCCGGCCACGTACAGCTCCTGGCCTTGAGGAACATTTATCGTCAGCTTCTCCTCCCCGTCGTAGGAAAAGGTAGATTCTTCAATGCCAGCGTACTTGAGAAAACCATAAAGAGGGCCGTGCCAGCCGGCGATCAACGGGGAACCGGAAGAAGCCCCGGCGCCGATCGTGAAGGGATTATGTTCAAACGCTTCCAGGTGATAACTCTTCAGGCCGAACGCTCCGGGCACGGTCGTGAAGATGTTGTAGTAGGGACAATAGAGCGGCCCTTGCACCTTGAAGACCTCTTTCGCCGGTCCCTTGATCGTGGAATACTTTGTCGTCATAGTCTTCCCCTTTATCGTGTCAAACCTTGCCGCAATACTCTCTGAATAACTCCATATAGAGCTTATAATTCTCCAGTGAAACATCAGGCGGCGTCGTATGATCGACAGAGGGAATATATCCTCCCTGCTTCATCACCGGCAAGATCCTTTCGAACTCAGCTCTCATCGCCGCTTCGCCCTTGGACATCACCATCTTATCATAGCCTCCTAGCAGCCTGATCTTGGGATGTTTCCCGCGCAAGGCGACAATGTCCACGCCTGACTGCCGCTCCAGCGGCAGGAACCCGTCCACGCCCACATCGATGAACCACGGTACCAGCTCATCGATCAGCCCGTCAGTATCGACAAAGGCGGGAATATCACGCGCCTTGAGCCGGGGGACTATTTGCCTATAATACGGACCGATAAACTCATCGAAGTGGTCCTTTGAGAGCATCGGCCCGTGATTATAAGACAGGTCCTCCCCGAAGCTCATGAAATCCGGCCGGCAGATCTGGCAGAATTCATCAAGAACGCGCTGGTGATACTCCAGCAGGTCCCGGTTCATTCGCTGCATCAGCTCCGCATGGTCGAAAAAGGCGAATAAATGCCTCTCAATACCGAACAGCTTACGCGGAAACCAGAAGAACCCCGAGAGCGTTATCCAGACGACCACCTCGCCCTTTGCCTGCTTTTCCGCCCAGCCGGAGATCTTCTCGCGGTCGAAAGCCTTCTGCGGAAAAAGGTTTTCCTTGATCGCATCGTAGTCCTTCTCGTTTTCGATCGTCCCCCTGCGCATCGCGGCGTGGTCCTTGACCGGAGGATAACCTATTGGGAACCAGAGCTGATAATGTGGGTCTTGGCCGAAATGGGCCCTGATGCCGTGAACATCGTACCCGTTCTCCCAAAAGAGCTTTTCCGGCAGCCCTTCATCTTTCCAGCGATGCGCGGTCTTGTCCCACCAACCGGCCCACTCGATCATCGGCAGGCGGTCAACCGGCTTGAAATTCAAAACATTTACAAAGCGTTCCCTATTGGTGATAAGTTTCTCCCTCTATTGATTCTCAAGCATACCACCCATGCTCATGTACCGTCTCATACATCGCGATCACGTTTTCCGTCGGCGTGTTGTCCTGCATGCAGTGCGTCGGGCTGAAGGCGTAGCCGCCGCCGGGCATCATCGTCTCCAGGATCGAGCGGCATTCCTTTCTTACCTCGTCTACCGTGCCGCTCGAAAGCACGCCGGCCGTGCTTATGCAGCCGTGGAAGACGAGCTTCCCTCTGAAGGTCTTTTTGAGATATTCGGGCGACATGTCCTTCGCCTCCGGCTGGAGCGTATCGACACCCGTCAAGCCCAGCTCGATGTAATCGTCGTAGGCCCAACTGCTGGAGCCGCAGGTGTGCATCAGCGTAGGCAGCTTGTACTCCCTGGCCAGGTCGAGGAAGCGCTTGTGGCGAGGAAGGATGTTCTTGCGCAGCGTGTCCCGGTCGATGAGCGGCCCGATCTGCGTGCCCAGGTCCTCGCCCATCCACATGAAATCTATGCGTCCGTCGCCGGCCTCCAGGATGCGCCGCGTCCGTTCATATTGCAGGTCGAGGAACTTGTCGACGAGCAGCATTCCCGCCTCATCGCCGGTAAAGACGTCTATTAGCGCCTGCTCCATGCCGCGCACGAAGCCGGCCGTGTTGATTATGCACCCCAGCCCCGCGCCTCCCGCGAATAGAGCCTGATCGCCGGCGTTCTTGCACAATTCCCGTACCGCATCGTAATTAAAGTGCTCGGGGTCAGCTATCGGCCAGGCCGCCACCTCGTCTTTGCCAGCTTTCGCCAGGGGAAAGTCGCAGTAGTCCCAGTAGCCGCCCGCCCCGTGTTCTACCCAGCGCGTGCGGAACCCCATCACGGGATCGACCCGCCGGTCGGCTACCTCCTCGTAGAGGGCAGGGCCGTTATAAGCGACGCCAGTGCCCCGGAAGTCGACTCCCAGCGCCCTCTGCAGCGCAGGGCCTCCCTCCGCGCCGAGGTGTTCCGCTACCCTTTTGGCCACGCCCGGGTTCCAGAAGGCGTTGATCGGCACACGGTCCGTTTCCTTTCCCGCGAAAAAGGCCGCCACGCGTTCCCGCGAGGTCATCGTCTCGCGTTCCTTGCACTTGGCATACACTACCGCGTCTCCTTTCGTCTTGCCTGATTGAGCGTCACTAAGTACTCAGTACCCAGTACTCAGCATACATGTCTAAATTACGAAAAGCAATCGAGCGGGAGTTTGGGGGAAACCATGAATAGGTTGAGATTACCTCATTTTCACTTTCGCAATCGCGTTTGAGACACGATTCTTGAAATGTAGGGGAGCACCACCGCGTGCTCCCCCGCGCCAAATGGCGCGGCCGAATAATCTGGCCCCCGCGTCTGCCTATCGGCAGACAGGCGCGGGGGTGGGCGCCCCCCGGGGGGGGCCCCCCACAAGTATTTGGCG
>CBDVCL010000298.1:0-3794 GCA_965372475.1 uncultured bacterium
CCTAATTCACTAACGACTAACGACCAACGACTAACGACCACCTACCCCCCCGTCATCTTGGCCAGCAAGCGGCGATAGTAGCGATAGTTCTCCAGCGGCACGTTGGCGCGCACGCGCCCGTCCGCGAGAGGCACGTAACCGCCCTGCTTCAAGAGGGGCGGCAGTTTCTCCTTCAGCTCACGCCTGATGGCGGCTTTCCCCGCGAGCAGGGCGTCCAGGTCCAGGCCGCCAATGAGGCGAAGTTTGCGGCCGAACTTGCGGCGCAGGGCGCGGTAATCCATCACCTCGTTCTCCACCTCGCACGCCCAGAGACAGTTGAATCCCGCCTCGAGGATGCAGGGCACCAGTATGCGCGCGTTGGCGTAGGTGATGAAGACGATGTTCTCCACGCCATGCCGCCGTACCGTCTTGATGATACGCTTGTAGCCCGGCAAGATAAAGCGGCGATAAAGCTCAGGGTGGAGCAGCGGGCCGTCACTGCCGCCGATAGGCTCGGAGAAGCTGACGAAATCCACCTCTACCTCGGCGAGCACCCGCTCCATCACCGCCGCCGAGCATTCAGCGTAGGCGACGAGGATATCGCGCACCAACTTCGGCTCGTCGTGCATCAGGTACATCACGTCGCGAAAGCGCGCCCAATCGCCCACGCCCATGGTCAGAAAGAAACCGTGGTGCGCTGCCATGGAGAGGACGTGCTCACGGCCGCGCCACCCCTTCACCTTCCTGTGCCATCCCTTCGGCAACCGCTTGGCGCGCGCGGGGTCCAAGCGCTCTTTCAGCTTCGCCAGGTCGCGCCGCGTTGAAACGGGCTTCGTAAGCTTGGGGATGGGGCCCAGGTTGAGCGGGATCTCCTCGCGACGGTCGGTGCCGAAGGTCTCCTGCAGGTCGGCGCCCTTTGCCAGCCCCTGCTTGCGCCATTGCTTGAGAACATCGTCGCGCAGGCCTTCCTCGAAGTAGGGCACGCGGTCGGGCTTGCCCAGGCGCATTGTCTCTATGAAGCGTTCACGGGAGTTCATCAGAATATCCTTCGCATGAAGTCTCGTATTGTGTATTGAGTATTGGGTATTGCGCCGGCGCAACTGAGAACGGAGAACCGGGAACCGAGAACCCAATGACTTTCTTCACAACTTCTTCAATCGCTTCGCCAACGGCAAGATATAGCAGGCCAGCTTATTGGGGAAAGAGGGGCGCCACTTGCCGGGGTCGTCGGGGAAGCGCGTGCGGTCCCACTCCTCGGCCAGCTCGCGCTGGCAGCGCTCCAGGGCGAGGTTGAATGCCTCGCGCCTTTGCTTGTCCGCGCCGTCCCTGCCGATGAGCAGGTGCTCGGCGAAGACCCAGGCGGTGAGCGCCGCCACCTGCATCGCCACCCAGATGTCCTTGTTCTTCTTCGGCTCGTACTTCTCCCCTAACGGCAGGATGCGCTTGCCCGTCTTCACCGCCTTCTCCAGCGAACGCCAACCTTCATCGGAGATGCCCCGCTCCCCCCAGGCGAGATGCTGGGCCACCTCCCAGCGTATCTCCAGGTCCGGGAAGCCGCGCAGGAATGACGCGAGCGGTGATTCCAGCCGCGTGCCGAAGACACGCCGCGCGAACTTCTCGTGGAAAGCGTTGAGCTCGAGCTTGCGGCCCAGGCGCGCCGCCTCGGCGGCGTAGGCGATACCGTAATAGGCCGCGCCCTGCACGTAGCGGTAGGGCTCCCAGACGGTGAGCAGGAGCCCCGCCGTCCCGTGCCGCTTGTTGTACCGCGCCATGCGCTCCACGTTCTTGAGCGCAATGCGAGCGGGGAGACAGCGGTATTCGCTCGCCGCCACCGCGGGGGCGAGCCAGATCGTCTTGAACCCCGCGCGTTTCAACGCCTTCACGCGGCGGTCGCTTACATTGTGCGAGTAGTGCCAGAAGACAGGAAGAGCATCCTTGTCGCACTCACGGTCAAGCATCTGTGAGAAGCGCGGCTCTATCTCGTCGCGGTCGGCCCAGAGCACTGCCCGCTTACCGAGGCGCCGCGCCATGGCGATCATCTGGTTCACGTAGTCCATCCAGACGCGCGCCGTGTCCAGGCCGCGTTCCTTGCAGTAATCGACCAGGTTCACCTCGTCACAACCGATGTGCAGGTGCTTGGAGGGGAAGAGCTTCGCCGTGGCGCGCATGAGTTTCTCCATCAGGGCGTGGCTTTCGGGGTTCAGGGGGTCGAGCGCGTTGAAGGAGATGCTCTTCGTCTTCTTTCCCGCGAAGAGGTGGGCGTACTTCTTGTTGTCGGTGAGGAAGCGCGTGTGGCCGAAGGTCTCCAACTCGGGGATGACATCTATACCCCGCCGCTTCGCGTGGCGCACCAGCTTCTTTATCTCCGCGGCGGAAAAGGCGTGCCTGGCGGCGAGGTTGCTGAATCCCGGCAGGCGCACGGAGAGGCCGTTGTCGTCGGAGAAGTGCAGCATCAGGGTGTCGTAGCCCCAATCGGCCATAAAATCGAGCAGGCGGAAGTAATAGGCGTGCCGCTCGATGAGGCGGCTGCAATCTATCATTAATCCTTGCATCTATCGCTTCCCAATGAAGTTAGGTGGGTCTGGCGTACAGCGTCTAGCGTCTAACGTGTGTGCGACCTCTTTTTCCCCAATACCATATTACTACCGCCACCCGACAAAAATGGGTGAGGGGCCCATGGTGGGCGGACACGTAGGTCCGCCCCTACTTTGTTACTTCCTGTATTGCTTTCTTTGCCGCGGCGATCATCAAGGCATCCGCGCCTTCGCCGACGCGGGCAGTGGTCGGTTCGTATCCCCCCTGGCGGAAGGCATCAGTTGTCGGCACGTAGCCGAGGCCGTAGTCGTTGGCGTAGCCAATCACCATCACGTGAGGAGACTCACAGGCGGCCTTTATAGCCAATCCTATCTCCACGAAGACCTCGCCCGGCAGGGCAACTATCACCAGCTCGCCGATGCGAAGCGCCTGGATGTATCCTTTCCATGGGCCACCACCGTTGTCGTGGTGCGGATGGTCCTTGTCTTCCCTCCTGGGTAACTCCAACGGCACCATCACGCCCTTCAGGGCGTCGTCCGTTAACTCTCTTCCCTTCTCTATCGCCCGAAGCGCCGCCGTCGCGGCAATGGCGCCCTTCTCCTCTACCACCTCGAAGCTGTCACGCGGCGGAGCGGGGTTGATGTCACCGCACGTCCCCTGCGCCATCAAGGCTACCGCTTTCCCGCCCAGTCCTTCCTTCAACTTGCGGCAGGCGGCGCCGGGCCAATCGGGGGTGATAAGGAAATTGCTCTCGCCCATCACCGTGGCGTGGCAGGCGTGGTTCATCAGTGCCGCCTTGACGCTCTTGCCGCGTTTCACAGCGAGCACGTGAAGCCCTGGGTCTATTGGCCCATAATGGCTGATGTCCTCTTTCTTTGCCTCCTCCCAGTCCATCTTCGCCGTGCCGTCCTTCATGCGGTATCGGCGGTTGTGACCGATGCCTTCCACGACCGCGCGGCCATATACCAACTTGGAAGGACGTGCGCGCTTTGACGCCTTCTCCAGCACGGCGAAGAGCTTATCGGGCAGCTTTTCCAGGAAGCGCCCGTGCGCCGCCTGCCCTGAACCACGCGCGCTCGCCGCGCTTGGGTTCAGGGCCTGCGGGCATTTCACATCCTTCTTTGGCTTGGTGTCAGGGCCGCTGTGCGTGTGCGTGCAGGAGATGATGAGATTCTCGGGCGGGATATTCAGTTCCTTCGCCGCCCTTTCCTTTATCGCCTCGGTGGTGGCGGCGGGGAACCCTATCAATTCAGCGACGATGATGCCCAGCCGCGCTTTGC
>CBDVCL010000299.1:0-3779 GCA_965372475.1 uncultured bacterium
TCCGTGATGGTATCGAAGGGCTTCCTGTGCTTATCGCTCATCGCCTTCTGTGACGGGCACTTGGCAAGGTGAAGTTCCCTGCTCTCGGTGTTACCGATATATTTGGCCTCTATCTCCTGTGCCGCCGGTGGCGTTGGCGCAGCGGGTACAACTGCTTCGGCGACGGGCACGGCGAGAGGGGCGGGCCCTGCCACTACAAGCGGCGTAGAAACAGCGGACGGTTCGGGCATCGCCGTCGCAACCGGGCCCCGTATCCTCAGCGAGGTGATCCTCCCCGCCACCACGGCGTAAGCCCTGCTCGCCAGCCCCGCCGACGCCTTGGCGGCGAGGCCCACGCCGATGCGGTTCTCGCCCGCCACGGCATGGAAGGGGAAAGCCACCATGATACGGCGCGACCTCAGCATAGCCAGCACCTTGTCCACGTCATTGGCGGCCGTGATCCTGCCCATGGCGGACACGGTATCGACCAGCCTGTCATAGCGGTCGCCGCCATTGAACAGGCCCAGCTCGGCACAACGCGCGCTCAGCGTCCGCCATTCCATCGACGTTTCCAGGCGCTCCTGCTCCTTCGCGCCGTTCACCTCCCACACCTTCTTCAGTCCCGTGAAAAAACCGAGCCAGGGCATTGTCACGGCGCCGACATATTCCATCGCCGCCACTATCTCTGCCTTCCCCTCGCGCTCCGCACGGAAGTCTACGTAGTGCATCACCGCGGCCATGGCGCCACCGCCGAAGCGGGCGCTAACGGTGGCGCTGAGCGCGCCCGACTCCGGGCTGGCGCAGGAATCCACCTGCACGCTCTCTTTGCCGCCGAGCAGGCGCGAAGGTATCATCACCACCTTCTTCTCGCCCGCGAAGACGCCGTCGAACGGCGCGCTCTTCTTCACCAGGATGTCGCCCACCGTCATTCCTTCTGTCTTCATTCCGTCCATAGCTTAGCCAGCCAGATATTATCCAGTGCGCGTGGGGTTGTCAACAACTATCTACACGAGCGTGGTTCTCGGTGTGCCGGCCGTCAAACATTATCTGTTGCTGTAACGGCCGTCCGCTGTTCAGATGTCTTCCATTAAGTCCAGCGCCAGTTCACGGTTACGCAACCGAGAACGATCACTATTTGAGTTTTTCCACTTCGTATAAACGTTCCCGGGCGATCTTGTTCTTCGGGTTCCCTTCCAGGGCGAGCATGTAGGCAAGGTAGGCCTTGCGGTACCTGTCCGGGTCATCACTGTGAAACTGGTATATCAGCCCCCTGATCGCGTTGGCCTCGGCGTAAAGGTTCTCGTTCCCTCCCTCGTCCTCGCAGGCCCAGGCAAGGTTTTCCAGCGCCTCTTCGTACCTCTCCGCCTTGTAGAGCCCCACCCCCTTGGCGAAGTGTATCCCCAACTGGCCCTCGGGCACCGTGATCACCTCGGAGAAGCCGACCTTCCCCGCCGTGGATTCCACCGGCTTCGCTTCCTGCTCCAGCGCGGCGGCCAGTTTCGCCGTGCCGGCGGCGATGTGGTCCTCGTTACTCGACTGCAATACCTGCGCCTCCAGCGAAACATCGCTCATCGTCGATACATCGACCAGCCGCACGCTCACGGCGTAGCCGCCGTTCCGTTTCGCTATCGTGCCGTCCACCACCTTCTTTACCCCCAGCATGCTCCCTATCTTGGCGATGCACCGGGCGGACTTGCATTCCGCCAGCGGGCCCACGCTCTTCTCGGCGAAAGCGGCGGCCATCTCGGGCACGGTCATCACCTCGTAGGCGCCCGTGCCCCGCATCTGTTGCCGCAGGGACTTGGCGACCATGTCGGCGACGAGATGCGAGACGCCCTTTTCCATGCGCATACCGAGCACGGCGACGGTCATTGATTCCTCCTGAGCTTGCAAGCTGAACGCTGAGCTTGCCATCACAAGGAGTGCTGTAGCTAACCGTATCCTCATTCGTCCCTCGTCTCTCGTCGCTCGTCTCACCTAATGGAGTTCGGGGGACACAATACCTAATTGAAAAGTTAAGTATTGTGTCCCTTTAATTCTATTCGTTAGATTCGTCTTCTATCTTGACAGGCCCAATGCGCACGTATTTGGCGAGCTTGGCGTCCAATTTCTCGAGTATCTCGCCCAACAGGTAGGAGGACGAGACCTTGACGTATTTCTTGTTGTCGTATATGTAGCAGACGTACTGCACGCTGCCATTGGCCTTGATCAGGTAGACATAAATGACAGGCATATCGTTAAACCGGCGATGCTCAATGTAAACGCGGCTGGCGATGAATTCGCCGATGCACTTCTTCTTACCGCCGTCGAAGATGACATAGCTGTCCCCCTCTTTCCCCGCGCAGACGAGGAAATAGTCAGCCACCTTGTCGCCGTCCAGGTCGAAGGCGACGACGGGAAGGCTCTTCTCCTTTACCCCTTTCGGCAGGCACTTGCGCATCTTCTTATCCAGCTTCATCTCCGCGGCGCACCCGCGGTCCAGCCAGTAGCCGCCCTTCTTCTGCTCTTTCTTCGCCTTCACCTCCGCACTCCAAAGGCAAGATACGAGGCCCAAGGCAATACAGAACTGCAGGAACTTGACCATACCGCTCCCTTGTCTTCCGCGCTTCATCTCTTGATTATCTTGATGTCATCCAGCCACCAGGCGTGTTCGGTCTCTTTGCAGGGAGCGCCCTGTATATAGAACTGGTGGATGCAGCCCCAGTCAAAAGGCATTTGCGTTTCGTGGGGGCCGTTGCCCTTCTTGGGGAAATCTATCAGCGCCACCTTCACCTTCTGCCACTTGCCGCTGGTGGTGAGAAAACGCTTGCTGTTGAGCCCCACCGTTATGGTGTATCCGGTTTCGTCCGTGCACTGGAAACCGAATTCGAATACCTCCCCTCCATTCTTGCCCTTCACCCAGAACTCCAGATGCCCCGTCTTGTAGAATGGCGTGAAGTCCAAGCCGTCGATGCCGAAGGCCGCCCAGCTCCACTTGGAGGGGTCCATCACATAGTGAAAGGATTTCTTGCCGTTGTGCTTGACCGTCTCGTCCAGGACCAGGCGGGTATAGGGCCGCGGCGAAGCGCCATAGTAGCTGGCGTTGGGCTTGTCGTCAAAGAGTATCAGGTTGCCCTGACCGTCCCCAGCGCGAGCGTAACGGCTCTCGCGCGCCTTCTTTTTCAATGCCGCCGCCTCGGCCGCGGCGTGACTGGGCACTATCAGTATCTGGTCAAGGTAGATGATCCATTCCTTCATGCGCGTTTCGCCCACCTGGAACTGTACATCGTTTACCCGCGTCCAGTCGAAGTCATTATAATGGTGCTTCTTCTCCCCGCCGCGGTACCTGCCCCAGAGACCTCCCTTGTTGTGGAAATCCGATAAGGGCACTATCACCTTCTGCCAGTCTCTTGTCGTATCGACATAGCGCTCCAGGTTGACGGTGTTGTCGAAGCGGCCGCCCGTAGTGCGATCTCCGTGCCCATAATCCTTCTCGGGGGGATTCGCCAGGCTTATCTGAAACATCTCGCCGCCGTTCTTACCCTTGATCCAGAAGACCAGCGCGCCCTTGGCGCGGAATCCGCTCAGGTCGCCCGGACGCGGCACGCCGCTTGTCTCCCAGGCCTTGTCCCATTTGAACCTGATCGATATCCATCCTTTCTCGGCATAGCCCTGGTAACGCAGGCAGCTACGGCCGAATGCCGCGTCCTGCTTGAACCGCCCCCCCTTGGTCGCCGGTTCGTTCACCTCTTCCTTGACGCCGAAGGGAAAATGCTCGTCAAAGACGACGATGGTGCCGCTGGGGTGCTTGGGAGGCGCGC